>JAUXIB010000024.1 GCA_030621225.1 candidate division FCPU426 bacterium | reverse complement strand
GCCCGCAGAGGGACGCCACTACTGACCAGCCTACGGCTGGTGGCGCTCGCAGAGGGATGCCACTACTGACCAGCTATTTATCTACTTGCCAATCAGGTTTAAAAATTCCGCGCGACTTTCCGGCCGTTTGCGATAAATGCCCAGCATACTGCTGGTCGTTACTCGCGCGTCATTTTTCTGCACGCCGCGCATCAGCATACACAGGTGCGTCGCCTCCACCACCACGGCAACACCGTAAGGCGCGAGATGTTTCTCTAAGGCCTTGGCAATCTGCCCGGTCATCCGTTCCTGTAGTTGCAGCCGCTTGGCAAAGGCGTCTACCAGGCGGGGGATCTTTGAAATACCGATCACCTTGCCGTGCGGTATATAGCCCACGTGACAGCGGCCATAGAAAGGCAGGAGATGATGTTCACAAACGCTGTAAAACTCGATATCGCGGACGATAACCATATCATTGGTATCTTCCTTATATACTGATCCCCGCATCAGCTTCTCCACATCCACCTGATAACCGGAAGTTATCTGCTTATACATCTCCGCCACACGCTTGGGGGTTTTTTTCAATTCCGGGCGAAGGGTATTCCCCTCTATAGATTTCAATATCTCCTTTATCGCTTTTTCCATTATCTTCTCTCCGTTTAGTTGGTTGGTTCCGTATGTCGTAGGTCGGATGTTGGGTACTACATTCCACATCCCACCTACTACCTACTGCCTACTGCCTTTTCGCTGACAACAACATCCGATTTATATTATCACGCGTCTCGTCCGCTGAGGTGATATAAACGCCTCGCTTACCACCGACCGGACATACATTTTCGCATATACCGCACCCATTACACAAGGCGGGATCGATATATGGACGTTGCAAGGACACGGACTTCTTTTTCCCCACGCTAGACTTGATCTTCTCCAACTTAATCGCCTTGGGCGATATAGGACAGTGCTCCTGACATACGATACAGGGCGTACCCATCGCCCAGGGCAGACAACGGCCCCGATCAATAAACGCCGTGCCGATCTTGATGCCGCCCTTGCTCGGCAGCGCCTTTTTCTGCTCCAGACTGATCCGCTGGATCGCCTCGGTCGGACACACCTGCCCACAGAGCGTACAACTATACTGACAGTAACCGATCGAGGCCACCAGTATTGGCGTAAACGCAGCTCCTACGCCGCCCTCTCCCAACGCGGGGTGAAGCGCGTTGGTCGGGCAGATCTTCATGCACTCGCCGCAACGCAGACAAAGCTTCTGGAATTTTTGCTCATTACAAGCCCCGGGCGGACGGATCAGCGCCGGATCTTTCGCGCCGCCGCCCAGCGCACTCTTTTGTCCGGCTTTCAAAAGCGGTGGCAGCACAAAGCCAATGGCCAGCGCACCGACCAGTCTGCGCCGCTCCAGATTTATCCCTTTCGTCTCCACCGGTCGTGCCGGCAGAAAGCTAAAACTCAAACGGCCTTTTACTTCTATATTTTGGCAGTTAAAACAGCCAACGCACTCCGCCGAACGCCAATTACCGCCGGGGTCGGCTCCCTGCGGACAACAAAGCCCCTCGCGGCGGCCCGGGCCCTCTTTCCTGCCGATACGCAGCAAGGCACTCTTGGCGCACACGCCCAGCAACGCGCCCAACGGACACAGGTAACGGCAAAAGAATCGGCCCTTTATCCGGTTCAGCGCCAAGATAACGATAAAGATCGCGCCGATAAAAGCGCCGTATTGGAAAACGGTAGTGCCGCCGATGACCCAACCTAGCGCGGGAAATATCGAAACCGATAGCGAGCGTATAGTAAGACTGATCGGATCAAGCCACCCGGCCAACTGTATACCGGCAAATGAAGCGGTGAGTATCACCAGCAGAATATAATACTTCAACTTTTGCCCCGAACTATAGGGACGCCAGGCGCGTGAGGATCTGGGAAAGCGACTGAAGAAATGATTCAAAGCCCCCAGCGGACAAACCCAACCGCAAAAGACCCGGCCCAGAAAGAACGTGGGGATAAGTACCAGCAGGCTGAGCGCCAGCGCGGGGTGCAGACTCCAGTTCGCCAGCAACTGCGTCAAGGCATGCAGTGGGTCAATCTCCAAAAAGACGCGTACCGGGTAATCCAGGCGATTGATGTCCGCCGCCTCGCTGCCGGCGCCGCTAAAGCGGGTGAGCAGGAGTAGGCTTACGAACAGCAAGAAGAACGCTATTTGACTGATACGCCGCAGGATTCTTATGCTCATTTTGCTGTTGCTCGTTGCTAGTCGCTAGTCGCTCGCGACTCAATCCGCGAACTCATCCCGTCACAAGGATTCTTTTATACTCCGCAGTTCCCAGGCCGCGTTTCTCAGCTAAACTAATATAACCGATCGAGTCCCGGGGCCGTCCCATTAATTCCGCGCCGAAGGCGTCAGTTGCCACTTCGTCAGTGGAGACGGCCAGTGTATTCAGCTCTTTCACGTCTCGTAGCTTTCCCCCGGTGGGACCGTTGCGCAGGAGCACCCGGTGCGCGTCCAGGACCGTAAGTGTCGGCCTGACGAAAGCAGCCAGGTCAACGATCCCCTGGTCCATCTTCTGATGCAGGCGACCACGACCGCCGCCGATAACTCCGTACCAGTTCTTCATCGACATGGTCAGGCCGCTGCCGGCGTGATGTTTAAGCACCGGAACATTAATTACCCGGTCTACTTCATATAATATCTTCAGCACCGGCCACAGGCCGATAAATTTCCCACCCAGGTCGGCCTCACAGTAATCCCGCTTACCGGGCATCATGATCTGGGCGCCGGCCTGCTCGGCCGCGGCACCGATGCCGCTACGCAAAAAACACCGCTTGGCTTCGTTACAGGTATTGTCTGTAACTATAACCTTACGCGCGCCGGCCTTGAAACACAGTCCGGCCAAGGCGCCAATAAGCTCGGGGTTGGTATTAGCCGCCATCGCCGGGGTACGATCCCAGCCGACGTTTGGTTTGATCAGTACTACTTCACCACGCTTAACGTAGCGGCCCAGCCCGCCTATATTTTCCAAAGCTCCGGCCAGGTTTTTCTCCGGCCCTTGACCATTGGCCACGCTGATCAAGCTAGCCTCGCGCCCGCGTTGATAATCCGGCTTATGCAATTCCTGAGCCCGCGATATTTTACGGCTGCGTTTGATAAAATACCAAACAGCGCCGCCGCTTAATACGGAGACGCCGGCTGCTTTTACGCTGCGTTTTATGAATTCTCTTCGATCAGTATTCAAACCAAAGTCCTTTTACCACGACGACACGACGTTAACGGCTCTTTTTTGATAACAGCATTTACCACCCGCCTTTGCTAAAGCTACGGCGGGGAAAGCAACGGCACAACGTTTTTGCCTGTCATTCCCGCGGACCAGCGGGAATCCAATTGACCTGGACACCTGCTTCCGCAGGTGTGACAAACCAGATCAAGCAATCTCCGGCTCGCCAATTCGAATCCCAATATTACGGTTCCAGCTTCTTGCGCTCCTCTTCCAGAATTTTGCCAGCTTCCTCGGCTGCTTTATCGGGCGCAACCAGCTTGGCATCTTTTTCCCGGCGCAACTTGAGCTCGACCTTACCCTCTTTTATCGAACGCTCGCCGATGGTGACACGCAAAGGGATACCGATCAGATCAGCGTCTTTGAGCTTGGCGCCGGTCGCCAGCTCCCGGTCATCCAGCAGTACTTCCGTCCCCGCGGCCAGTAAGTCCTGGTATATCTTCTCGGCCGCCTCTTTGAGCGCCGGCTTGGCCATATTAAGCGGTGAGATAACCACCTGGTAGGGCGCCACGGATGCAGGCCAGATAATCCCGTCTTCATCGTGCAATTGCTCGATGATCGCCGCGACCATGCGGGTCACGCCAAAGCCATAGCAACCCATAATATAAGGCTGTTCCTTGCCGGACTGGTCGATGAAATTAGCGTTCATTGCCTTACTATATTTAATGCCCAGCTTAAAAACGTGCCCTACTTCTATGCCGCGTTTTTCATTAAGAGGCTTAGCGCACTTGGGGCAGGTGTCCGCCGCCGCTGCCTCACGCAGATCCTCCCAGGCCACTACCTCAGCGTCCCGCGCCAGTACCACCCCCTTTAGATGCGCATCCTGCTTGTTGGCCCCGGTGACCACCTCGCCGCCCGCCTGCAAGGCGCTGTCCGCGATCAGTTTGACCCCCTTGAGGCCAACCGGCCCGGAGAAGCCCAGCGGCCCGCCGGTGATTTTCTTAATGGTCTGCTCATCGGCCAGCGTGACCTCCGCCTGACAATAGGCCGCGAGCTTCGCTTCGCTCACCGCATGATCGCCCCGCACCAGGACAGCTATAGCCTGATCGCCATAAGTGTATAGCATCGTCTTCACCACCTGCGCCGGCTTGAGCTTGAGCAGCGCGGCTACTTCTTCCACGGTATGCACATTCGGCGTCGCTACCTCTTCCGGCCCCCCGTCCCGTGTCCCGTGTCCCGTGTCCCGTGTCCCCGCCTCTTTGACCGCCACCATTTCCGGCTTACCGGCGAAGCCGCATTCGCAGACAAGGATCGAGTCCTCGCCCCGTTCTGTCAGTACCATAAATTCCTCGGTGAAAGAGCCGCCGATAGTACCGCCCGCAGCCTGTACCGAACGATAGTCCACACCGCAGCGTTGGCAGATGCGATGATAAGCCTCGTACATTAACTTATAAGTAGCGTCGAGGCTCTTTTTGCTGACATGAAAGCTGTAAGCGTCCTTCATACAGAACTCGCGCGCGCGCAACACGCCAAAACGCGGCCTGATCTCGTCGCGGAATTTAGTCTGGATCTGGTAAAGGGTGACGGGTAACTCCCGGTAGGATTTTATCTCACGGTCTACCAGATCGGTGATCACTTCCTCGTGGGTCGGTCCGAAGACCAGTTCGTGCTCGCTGCGGTCTTTATAGCGTAAAAGTTCCGGCCCGTAAGCATCGTAACGTCCGCTTTTTTGCCATAGTTCCGCCGGACAGTTAGCAGGAAGCAAAAGCTCGTGCGCGCCGGTCCGGTCCATCTCCTGGCGCACGATATCTTCCACCCGCTTGATAACCCGCCAGCCCAGGGGAAGGTAATCGTGAATCCCCGGCGCCACTTTGCGCAGCATGCCGGCGCGGATCATTAATTTATGACTTGCCACCTCCGCCTCAGCGGGATCTTCCTTCAAAGTGGGAATAAAAGCCTGTGACCAGCGCATTTTCTCTCCTCGTACAGTGTGTAAAGTACAGAGTATAGCGTATAGCGTACAGCGTAGCTATTAATTATACTACGAGCAATGCTAAATAGGTCAAGTTCTCAAATCATAATCATGATTCTTCGTCCATTCAGTTTTGCCTGTATACACCCTGTAATAAGATAATTCTCGGCTCTTTCAACATATTAAGCATAGAAACAAAAGAAACAGGCGTCAGCCTGTTTCTCGCACTATACGCTGTACTCTGTACGCTATACTAGCAAATACGAGGCAATTGTTCACCACTATCCGCCGCCGCTAAAGCTCCGGCGAGATTATCCGGTGTTCAACATATACGAGGCAATTGTTCACCGGATAACATTTCCAGGATACGTCGGCCGCCGGAGGCAGTTTGCATATAAACGCGGCCTTGTTTTTCAGGTTCGACGCAACCGATCTCGCGTATTTTGGGCGCAGCATGCTGCGCCCCTACAATGCGAATAACTTTCGCAGCGTCTTTCTCGGCAACGACTATTACGGCCGCCCCTTCGTTAGCCAAATATAGCGGATCAAGACCGGTCAATTCACAAACCGCGTTCACCTGTTTCGAGATCGGTAGTGCGTCCTCCTTAATCGTAATAGAATTCCCGGACCCCCCGGCTAACTCACAGAGCACTCCACTCAGCCCACCTCTGGTCGGGTCACGCATAAAGCGCAGGCCGGGGACGGACAAAAGCGGCAGGAGATAAGGACTGAGCACACGGCAGTCACTCTTGACCGCGCCTTTTATCTTCAGGTTACCCCGGGCGATGATTATCGCGGTACCGTGCGCACCCACTTCACCAAGATAGAGCACACGATCCCCGGCTTTGATATCTTTAACCTTTAACCGTCTCTCCAGGCGGCCGATTCCCGCGGTATTAATAAATATGCCATCCGCCGCTCCCTTCTCCACTACCTTGAAATCACCCGCGACAACATTAACCCCGGCTTTCTTGCATTCTACGGACATTGCAGCAATGATCTTCTCCAGATCCGAAAAAGCAAATCCCTCCTCAACAACCATGCCACAGGAAAGGTAAAGCGGTCTTGCGCCGCAAACGGACAGATCGTTCACCGTACCGCAGACACACAGCTTGCCGATGTTTCCGCCGGGAAAAAATATAGGCTTGACCACGTAACCGTCCGTGGAGAAAGCGATGTCCTTACCGCCCTTGACGATCGCCGAGTCATCAAGCTCATCCAGGGCGGGGTTACCGAAATACTTGAGGACTAATTTATTGTAGATTTCGTGGCTTAAACGACCACCACTGCCATGTCCTAAAGTTATCTTCCTGTCGCGCATGTTGCTCCTCCTTAAGAAAGTCGTTAGTCGTTGGTATTTGGTATTTAGTCGCGAAGGTACCAAATACTAAATACTAACGACCAAATACCGATAATGCGCAGCGCAACTTCCTTCGCTACTAACCATACACGGTCCCACAGGACTCTCCGGCTTACACACCTTGCCGAAGAGCTTACAGGCCGATGGCGGGATCTTGCCACAGAGAACATCACCACAGCGGCATCCTTTTGGTTCCTTCGACTTCACCGGCTTAACCTTGAAACGCCTGCTGGCATCCAGCTCCGATAAGCTCTGCTTCAACCGCAAACCACTTGCGGGAATAATCCCCAGACCTCGCCACTCGACATCGCATACCTCAAAAGCTTTATACATCGTCTTTATCGCCAGGGGGTTTCCCTCCTCCCGCACCAGGCGGCTGTACTGGTTCTCAACCTCACCGCGCCCCTCGACGATCTGTTTGACCAGCAGATAGATCCCTTCGACCATATCCAGCGGCTCAAAACCGGTGACCACACAAGGGAGTTTTTTCTCAGCAGACAGCGACCGGTAAACTTTTACGCCGATTATAATGCTGGCATGGCCCGGACAGATCAAGCCGTCTATTTTTAAGTCCTTCATCCCGCCCAGTGCTGCTAACGCCGGCGGCACAAGTTTGTGAGTTACAAAAAAAGAAAGGTTCTTTAATTTTCTCTTCCTTGCTTCTAATATCGTCGCGGCGATCCCCGGCGCGGTGGTTTCAAAACCGACAGCTATAAATATTACCTCATCATCCGGATTATCCTCTGCCAGGGATAACACATCATCCGAGGAATATACCACCGCCACGCGCGCGCCGTCCCCCCGCTGCCGCTCCAGGCTTGATAGCGTGCCCGGTACGCGGACCATGTCGCCAAAGGTAGCGATGATAACGCCCGGTTGACGGGCCAGTTCTACGATATAATCGATATCCCGCTGCGCCGTGACACAGACCGGGCAACCCGGTCCGGAGATGAGCTTTATCTGCGGCGGCAGCGCGTCACGCAGTCCGGCCCGGGCAATGGCCATGGTATGCGTACCGCAAACCTCCATCAGGTTACAAGCCGGGGGATTGAGGGCGTCGATTTTCCGTACGAGTGATTTTACTAATGTACTGTCGCGATATTCAGTGATGTGTTTCATACTTTAGTATTTGGTCGTTGGTATTTGGTATTTGGTCAGCGCCTGCTAAATACCAGATACTAGATACTAAATACCAATTATCCAGCTAACTTCCTAGCCACAACCGCTTGGCCCAAGGCGATGCCGCCATCATTAGGCGGTACCAGCTTATGCTGATATACCGTCCCGGATTTAGCCAAGGCACGAGCTAATCCTTCCGCCAATAATTTATTCTGAAAGGCGCCGCCGGAAAAAGCGATTCGCTTCACTTTATACTCTTTTACAGCCCGTTTTACAACCTCGGCCACTGCTTTTATTACCGTACGGTGAAAAGAGGCAAGCATCTCCTCACGCGGACGCTTGCCGGCAATCAGCTCAGTTACCATACCGCGAATAGCCGGACGGAAATCGATGATAACCGGTTCGTTACCGCTTACGTTGAACGCATAGGCACGGGCGTAGCATGCTGCGCCCCTACAACGTTCCGCGGCCATCTCCACCGCTACGGCGGCCTGCCCATCATATGTACTTACCCGGCAAAGATCAAACAAAGCCGCGACGGCGTCAAACAAACGGCCGCAGCTTGAGGTTAGCGGCGAGTTTAGCCGCCCCTTGATCATCGCTACCAACTGACGTGCCTTGCGTTTGGGGAACCAGCGCCAAAAATCGAGCGGTAAATCATACATCTCTTCAGCAAAAGCATAGTACAGGTAGCTTACCGTCATGCGTCCACTTTCCAGCGCCGCGGCATCGCCGCCCGGCATGGGAACATAAGCAAAATGCGCCAGCCGCTTAAACTCCGCTCCCTCGGTCAGTAAAACTTCCCCGCCCCAAATATTACCATCCGTACCGTAACCGGTACCGTCAAGCGCCACGCCGATCGCCGGACCGTCTACCCTGTTTTCGGCCAGGCAGGAGGCGATATGCGCGTGGTGGTGTTGGACTCGAATTGGGCGGACGCGGAGGTCCGCCCCTACATCTTCGGCGAAACGCGTGGACAGGTAATCGGGGTGCAGGTCGCAAGCGATAAGCCTTGGCTTGACGCGAAAAATACGTTGGAATAGTTCGATACTTTCCCGGTAATACTCCATGGTCTCAGCGTTTTTTAGATCGCCAATGTGCGGCCCGAGAAAAGCGTAATCGTCCCGCAGCAGGCAGAAGGTGTTTTTTAATTCAGCGCCCGTGGCCAGTACGGGCGCAGCATGCTGCGCCCCTACACTAATATGGACGGGGGCAGGCACATATCCTCGGGCACGACGGATAAACGTCTCACTGCCATTAATTATTTTAACCACCGAATCATCACAGCGGGAATGTATCGGGCGATCATGCGTAAGGAACACGTCCGCGATCGTTCCCAGTCTTTCTACAGCTTCGTTATCATCCTTGGTCAACGGCTCGTCACTGGAATTACCGCTGGTCATTACCAGCGCCGGCACGCCGGCGTCACGGGCATACGTTAACAGCAGTTCATGCAAAGGGGTGTAGGGAAGCATTATGCCAAGGTAGTTATTGCCTGGGGCAATGTGTGTTGAAACATATGGTCGCTCGTCCCGTGTCCCGTGTCCCGTGTCCCGTGTCCGTTTTCGTAACAACACGATCGGACGGCGGGGAGATAACAATAGTTCGCGTTCCGCTTTGCCCACTCGTACCAGGGCCTGGGCGTCCGCAAGTGAACGCACCATTAACGCCAAGGGCTTATCTTCTCGCCCTTTGCGTTTTTTTAATTTTTTCACGGCAAGGTCACTGCCAGCGTCACAAGCCAGGTGATAGCCGCCAAGGCCTTTGACTGCAATCACTTTACCTTTCTTTAGCAGTAGCGCGGCCTTTTTAATCGCCTGGTCGCCTGTGCGGGCAGTTTCCGCCTTCGTCAAAACTATGGCGGACATGTTGAAACCTGCCCCTACAAAATTTAATGTTACCTGCGGGCCGCAGAGATGGCAGGCATTCGGCTGGGCGTGATAGCGCCGGTCCTTGATGTCCGTATATTCACGCCGGCAATCAGGACAGATACGAAAAGATGCCATCGTCGTCTTGGGCCGGTCGTAGGGGATATCTTTAATGATCGTAAAGCGCGGGCCGCAGTTGGTGCAGTTAATAAAAGGGTAGTGATAACGACGATCGTTTTTATCCCGCAACTCAGCGAGACATTCCGGACAACTGGCGATGTCCGGCGAAATGAATGAAAACTCCTCGCTTTTTTTCTTGCTCGAGCGAATCGTAAAACCGAGGTAGTTGCGAAATTTAGCCCGGGCGGCGCGCACGGACTCAACCCGAGCCAGCGGCGGGGCTTCCAGCAGGATCTTTTTTTTAAAATGCTTCAGCTGTTCCGGGGTCCCCTGGACAATAACCGTCACCCCGCTAGTAGTATTATAAGCTTCGCCGATCAGCTTGTGTCTTATCGCCAGGCGATGCAGGAAAGGCCGAAAGCCGACGCCCTGGACCAGGCCTTTTATATCGAAGCGAACCACCTTAAACTGGCGCTTGTCGCTAGTCGCTTGTTGCTGGTGCATGTTTCCTGTCTCGTGTCACGTATCACGTGTCGCTTGTCCGCTTTAACGCAAGACACGGAACCCAAGACCCGTGACCTAGTCGGTCGATTCCGCCAGCTGGCGCAGGAGTTTAAGGCGGATAGCCGCCTCCTTCTTGTCCAGCACCTCAATAGCGAAACCGGCGTGCAGCAGAACGTAGTCCCCCGGCTTGGCCTCGGGCAGCATGATCAGGTTCGCTGTGCGGCGCACACCATCAACTTCGGTCTCGGCCTGCAGCCCGCTTTTCTTTACAATTTTTACTGGAATACCTAGGCACATGTTTTCGTTACTCGTAGCTCGTAGCTCGGGACTCGAGCCTATCGATCCACTGATACCACTCAGCTAAACCCTCGCCGGTCTTGGCGGAGAGCCGCAGCACTTCTATCTCCCCTTTTATCTCACGGGCTTCCGCTTCTACTTTTTTTGGGTCAAAGTCACACGCGCAGATCAAATCCATCTTGGTGATCAGCAACAGCTCCGCCTCGCGAAACATTACCGGGTATTTTTTAACCTTGTCATCACCTTCGGGTACTGATAACAAAACCACCCGCTTGTCCTCGCCAAGATAAAGACCCGCCGGACAGACCAGGTTGCCCACATTCTCGATAACCAGGATATCCGTCTGCGCAAAGTCGATCCGGGGTAATGCCTCTGATATCATCCGCGCATCAAGATGACAGGCGCTGCCGTACTTCTCGGTAACGATCTGCTCAGACTGAACGCCACCCGCCGCTAGTTTGATCCGCTCGGCATCACGGTTGGTAGAGATATCCCCGACCAGCACCGCTAGCTTGAGCTTATCTTGAAAATGCGCGGCGGTCTTCTCTAAAAGCGCGGTCTTGCCCGAGCCCGGCGAACTCATGATGTTCACTACTTTCATACCGTGCTTGAGAAAGAGCTCGCGGTTGGCTGCCGCGTACTCCTGGTTCTCACCCTTAAGGTCTTTGTTTATCTCGATCTTTTTCATCGCATTTGAAGTACCATCCTTCGGATGGTGGCGCCCACTGAGGGACGCCACTACTTTACTCGCAATTCAGCATTCAGAATTCATAATTCAGAACTTTCTCCCGTGTACCGTATCCCTCTCCTATTCCACCTCAATGGAAACGATATTCAACGCCTTGCCGCCCGTGATCTCAACCGCCATACTATCGCAAAAAGGACAGACAAATACCAGCGCTTCTTTGGGCTCGCCCTGTTTGCCGCAAGCAGCGCACTTGACGCGCAGGGGCTGTCGCTTGATATCCAATTTTACACCCTGTGCCGCCGTGCCATGCGCCAGCATTTCCACATTTAAAACCAACGCGTCTGCAACAATATTATTAAACTCACCGATCAGCAACTCGATGCTCTTGATTTTTTTTGCCTCGTGCTTTTCAGCCTCGGCTAAAACGGTATCTATTATCCCTTTGGCTATGCCGTATTCGTGCATTCCATCTAGTAGGTCGTAGGTAGAATGTAGTATGTGGAAGCCCTACATACTATGATACGGCCTACGCTTTAAAAGTTTTACGCCACCCAGTGCCTTCACCTTATCAACCACCATCACCGCTACTTTGGGGACCAGTTTATGTAATCTTGGCGAGAGCTCAACGCTAACTTCCAAGCTCTGCGGTACCACCCCGATCAACACCAACTTTTCCGGCGCGTTGCCGCGCAACTTACAGATCTCAAGCACCTCAAGCAAACCTACCTGGTGTGGCGACATCCGCAACCCGGTGAGCGACCCTTTTAATTCTTCGCCCGAATAGATCTTTATGGTTCCCGGTGCAGCATCGAGTTTAAGCGCGTCCACAATTACTACCGGATCGTTCTCCTCTAGGGAAGGCGCGAGATATATCCCCGCGGTTCCGGCATCCCGCAAGCTTACCGCACCAGGAATATCATAGCTATTTTCCATGTAGCTTATTAAATGACAGCCAAATCCTTCATCGCTTAGCAAAAGATTACCTAGCCCAATAATTCCTGTTGTCTTTTTATCCACGATGTACTTTTTTGATACTAGTTAACACCAAAACTAAAATCCCGCTCCCTGATCACAGGGAACGGGATCTTTATTATAATCCTTCTTTTAATCCTTCGCCACTATTCTTCGGAATCCTGCTTCTTGCCCGTAAATATCGACAAAAGCATTCCCTCCGCCGGCGTTCTAACGTGATTCCAGACAGCGATGTAAACGTGAATCACAGCAAACAAAATAAATAACCAAGTAAAGATATGATGCACGAAACGCACTGTCGCAATGCTGCCAAACAGGGCAAGTCCTGTCCCCTGCCATAATCCGCTCTCCGGATAGAGCAGGCAAAAACCAGACAGGATCTGCACAAGGCTAACCAATACTATACCAATGTAGGAAGAGCCGGCCAGCGCATTGTGTCCAAGCCGGCGCTCGTGCTTGTCAGTAAGATAAAGGTAATAAGCAATAGTACTGAACAGATTTTTGAGGTTCCGGTTGTTCACCGGGGCAAAGTCAGTAAATTTCTCATACTTCGTCCCGCCGCCGACGAAAAGAACTAAGCGTAGCAGCACGGAAACAACAAAGGCGCCCGCCACAATAAAATGCCAGGACCTGGTCGCGCCCATATCAAACCCTATCGTCTCCTCGGCCACCGCGCCTCCACCAGGGCTGTAAATATAGAACCCCGTCACCGTCAGGATCACTATCGATACAACAAAAACCAAGTGGAAAAGCCTAAGAGGTATACTCCAAACATATTGTTCTTTACTCATTAATACCCCCTAAAGGACTTTAATCTTTGCCAGTTCTCCGCCAGCCGGGTCCACCATATGCACTGCGCAGGCTATACAGGGATCGAATGAATGGATGGTACGCAATATTTCCAGCGGTTTTGTCTCGTCCGCGATAGGATTTCCCACCAACGAGGCCTCATAGGGGCCGGGTCGCTCCTTTCCATTGCGCGGACAAGCATTCCAAGTAGACGGGACCACACACTGGTAATTATCGATCTTACCGTTCTTGATAATGATCCAGTGGGAAAGCGCGCCGCGCGGCGCTTCGTGGAAACCATAACCGCGCTGTTCTCCCTTGGGAAAGGTCGGCGGATTAAAGATCTCAAGGTCTCCCTTGGCAATATTGGCAACGAGCAACTCCCAGTGTTTTAAAGCCAAGTCTGACATCATCGCACAGCGTATGGCCCTGGCGGCGTGGCGTCCGATGGTCGAGTGCAGTATCTCCGCGCCGACCTTGACACCGGCCACGGCGCTGATCAGCTTCAAGGCCTTGTTCGCATATTTCATGGTCAGCTTGTCCCCAGTCGCGACACCGGCCAGCACCTGGGCCAGCGGCCCTACCTGCATCGGTTTTCCCTTAAAGGTCGGAGACTTCATCCAGGAATATTTCGCATCAGCATTGAAATCAGTATATTTAGGCGCTGTCTCCTCCTCGTACGGATGCTTTGACCAGTCTCCGTTGTACCAGGAATGGGCGATCGACTCGGCAACGTTCTTGCCGAAATACGGATCGTTGAAACTCTTGATAGACTTCATGCTATCGAGCTTCCCGCTCATAATCGTACCGCCGGGCAGGTCGAATTTTTCGCCCTTGGTATCCAGCGGCATATCCGGTACCGACAGGTAGTTAGTCACGCCCTTGCCGTATGGTAACCAGGCAGCATAAAGAGCTCCGATCGCGCAAACATCTACGAGGTAAACATTCTTTATAAAGCCATCTACCTCCTCAAGCAGAGACTTGATCCTATACAACCTTTCGATATTAAGCGTCGCTTCGTTATCGAGATTGATGGCGGTGGCCACGCCGCCGACGATTACGTTCTGAACATGCGGCGTTTTTCCCGCGATGATAGCCAAGGCTTCGTTGGCCTTACGCTGATAATCCAACGCCTCGAGGTAGTGTGAAACGGCCATCAAGTTTACTTCTGGCGGCAGCTTCATCGCCGGGTGTCCCCAGTAGCCATTAGCAAAGGGGCCCAACTGACCGCTGGCAACCAGGTCATTTAACTGTTTCTTCACCGCCTTCATGCGCTTAATACTGTTATTCGGCCAATCAGACAAGCTCTGCGCCAGGCTGGAGGCCGCCTTGGGATCAGCTCCCGCGGCGGATATAACATCAACCCAATCCAGTGCAGACAGAATATAAAAATGTACAATATGATCGTGCAAAGCGTGTAAGGACTGCGTCAAGTTCCTGATCAACTGGGCGTTAAGCGGTACCTCCATCCCTAACGCGTTCTCGACCGAGCGAACAGAAGCCAGAGCGTGGACGGTAGTGCAGACGCCACAGATACGCTGGGTAAACATCCAGGCATCGCGTGGGTCCCGCCCCTTCAATATGTTCTCTATGCCCCGCCACATCTGACCGGACGACCAGGCCTTCTTTATCTTCCCGCCAGATACCTCCGCGTCAATACGCAAATGTCCTTCTAATCTCGTTACGGGGTCAACGGTTATTTTTACCATTATTTACCTCCTTTGGCTTTGGCGAGTTTCCTGCCTACGCCAGCGACGGCGTGTACCCCAGCCGCAACAGCAACCGCGCCAGTAGCCTTGCCCCCGGCCTCATCCACCTTTAGTCCCGCTATTTCAGGCAGACGCTCGTAGAAAGATCCATTGTCCCAGAATCCCGGTTCGGTACAGCCGGCGCAACCATGACCTATCCCTACCGGCCAAGCGCCGACGTCGTTAAACCTTGCGGTAGGACAGTTGGCATAAGTCTGAGGGCCCTTACAGCCCAGCTTATAAAGACAGTAACCCAGCTTGTGCCCCTCGCCGCCAAATTCCTCGGCATAACGACCGTCGTCAAAATGAGCACGGCGTTCGCAATGGTCATGGATCAAACGACCATAAGCAAACTTGGGGCGGCCTAATTTATCCAGCGCCGGTAACTTTCCAAAGGTCAGATAATGAAGGATAAAACCAAGGAAGTTCGCCGGGTTTGGCGGGCATCCCGGGATATTTACGACCGGTGGTCCCTTTATCAGGTCACCGGCTGATTTCACCCTGGTCGGGTTGGGCTTGGCAGCCTGTACACCGCCAAAGGCGGCACAGGTGCCGATGGCGATAACCGCCGCCGCGTTGTTCGCCACTTCCTTTATGATCTGTACCCCGGTCTTGCCAGCTATCTTGCAGTGAATCCCTTTGTCCGCCGTAGGAATTCCACCTTCGACTACACAAATATACTTGCCTTTGTTAGCCTGGACTGAATCGTGCAAGCTCTTCTCGGCCTGGTGCCCAGCCGCGGCCATAATTGTCTCGTGATAGTCCAGGGAGATCAGCTCAAAGATAAGTTTGGCAACATCGGGATGAGAGGCGCGCAACAGTGTCTCAGTACAGCCGGTGCACTCCTGGAAGTGTAGCCAGATGACAGGCGGACGTTTCTTAGCCATGGCCGCTTGAACCATCCTGGGGATGAATTCAGCGGGTAGCCCCAACGCCGCTACCGTCAAAGAAATTCCCTTTAAAAATTCCCTCCGGGTCAACGCCATTGTACCCCCTTAACATTTATAAAATTTACAATCATAAGAATCCCCGGGCTAACGCCCGTGTCTTCTTGTTCCGCACGGACTTGTGTATTTCAGTCCACGGAAGAAGAATCCTCTGGGTTTAGCCCCCCCATGCGCTCCCCAAGCTGAAGCTTGGGAGTATTGCACCCACAGAAGAAAACTCCATCATCTGCATCCCCTAAATTCTACAGAAAACATGGGCAATAACCAATAATAAAAGGATGTTTTTTGACAAAAACCTATGATCTCTATAGGTATTGATCCTAACAAATAAAAACCAACTTCAAAATCATTTGTTCGGTATAATCCTGCGAATTTCCACAAGCAGCGCATCAACGATACCCGCTTCTCGCACCTTACGTACTATTTGGCCGCGCTTGAATATCAAGCCGACCCCCTCGCCACAAGCGACGCCAAGATCCGCTTCGCGCGCCTCGCCCGGGCCGTTCACCTCACAGCCCATCACTGCCACAGTCAGCGGTCCCGGCAGTTCCTTTACTTCCACCGCTAGGCGACGCGCGAGCTTCGCCAGGTTTACCCGGCAGCGCCCGCAAACCGGGCAGGCGATAATCTCTATGCCGCGTTTTCGCAAACCCAGAGCCGAAAGTATCTTATAAGCGATCTCTGTTTCGCCCACCGGCTCTCCGGTTACCGAAACGCGAATCGTATCACCGATACCTTCTGTCAGGAGAACGCCTAGCGCCAGAGAGGATTTCACCGCGGCAGCCAATGGCAGTCCCGCTTCGGTGACGCCAAGATGCAGGGGATAATCCAGCTTAGCGGCGATGCGTCGGTAGACTTCTATGGTACGGCCGACATCCGAGGCCTTGAGGGAAAGCACCAGTTGCCGGTGGCCAGCCTGCTCAAAAATACGCACAGCCTGTAACGCGGAACCGACCATCGCCTTGGCGTTACTGCCACCCCACCTATGTATGGCAGCACGAGAAAGCGACCCGGCATTGACGCCGATACGCACCGCGACGCCATGCTGCTTGGCCGCTACGGCCACGGTGCGCAGCCGCGCGGACGAACCAATATTTCCCGGATTTATCCTGATCTTATCAATGCCGCCAGCGATCGCGCCAAGCACCAGACGATAATCAAAATGCACGTCCGCGATTAAGGGCAGGGGGGATTTTTCTTTAATCCGCGACAGGGCAACAAGGTCTGCCTCGTCACGTACCGCCAGACGCACCAATTCACACCCGGCATACGCTAACTTTCTTATTTCCTTTAGGGATGCGGAGACCTTGGCGGTAGGCGTGCGCAGCATGCTCTGCACAATAATCGGATTGCCGGCGCCGATCTTGACGTTGCCGACTCTGACCAGACGAGTTTTCTTGCGCTTGATCTTATTCACGCTTATCCGCCTGTTATAGGGGCACAATTCACCCATCCTACGTAGCCAGTGGCGAAGTAGGATCGCGCCCCGCGAGATACAAGATACTATACACGACGTCATAAATACTTGCGCACAATGAGCAAAAAACCATCTTCCTCCCCCTTGATCCCCTCCCATCTAGGGAGGGGAGCGGGCCTACGCTGAACGGCTATGGGGGCCAACATGCGCAGAAATTTATGGCATTGTCTATAGCTACACTTGCCCCGAACCATGCGCAAGCTTAGGTTCAGGACTTGCCCGCCACTACCGTTACACCCCAGAGGTGTACCACAGGGCAGTACGTAATCTCACCTCTGGGGTGATTGCTTCTCTGGCGGCTCGCGAGCCGCCCCTACTTTACCCGGGATGAAATCCACCGATTATCTGTGGATTCCTATTACTTATTTTATTAAGGCATCTGCGATCCAAACAGCCCTTGAAACAGCCGACTGATATCGTTTGCCGTAGCCAGGACCATCAATAATAAAATAAAGATGAACCCTGCCTGCTTGAGAAACATTATCGTACGTACCTTCAGCGGCCGCCGGCGTATTCCCTCGGCAATGGCCATCGTTATTTCCCCGCCGTCCACCACGGGAATCGGCAAGAGGTTAAGGATCGCCAGCATCACGTTGAGCATGATCACCATATTCAGCAGCTCGCGCCAACCGGAGCGGGCCTCTTTGCCCATCATACGCAAGATAGTCACCGGCCCGCCGATGGCACGGCGCAGATTCTGCTCCCCCTTGAAGAGGCTCGACAGCCCCCGGCATATCTGTACCACGGTGAAGTTTACCCGGGCAACCCCGCCGCTGAGGGACTGCCGAAGACCAAAGCGCTTTATCCTGGGCTCACCGAACGGCGGACTTATTCCTACCCGGCCCGCGCCGTCTATTTCATCGGCGATCAAGGTCACCGGATACCGCGTCTCTTGCCGCGCTACGATAAAGGCAAGCTCCTGCTTGGGACGAACATGAATAAAACTGGCCAACTGCTCGAAACTTCTCATTTCCACCCCGTTAACCGAAATAATCCGGTCTCCCTGCCGAAGACCGGCCTGATAAGCGGACAGCCCGATTACCGTATCACCGACAACCGGAGGCAGCTTTAATTCCTCCACACCGATGGTGTGGTTCTCTTCCTCTATTCGCCGCGGCCGTAAGTTAAAGGCGAGCTCTTCGCCGCCCCTTTTTACCGATAAGCTTATTTCCCCGCCGGTCGCCGCCTGAGCATTTATCTCGCCGCTCAATTCATTTATGTTGCCCACTTTTTTTTCGCCTACCGCCAGGATCAGATCACCGTCCTGTAAACCAGCAGTCGCCGCCGGCCAGTCCAGTCGCACCTTGACGGTCAGATCATAGGAAGAGGTTTCCACGCCGATCATATATCGCTCAACCAGCTTACGCGCGGGACGAACCGCAAGCGACAAGGTCTCCTGCCCCCGCTCTATCGTCAGCGCAACTTCCCGGTCGTTGTTTTGTTCAGACGCATTTTTTAATTCTTCATTAAGCTGGCCGATACTCCAAATTTCCCGGCCTCCGGCCGTAAGGATCTTGTCTTCGTTTTCCAACCCGGCTAGCGCCGCCGGGGATCCCGGCATTACCTTTACAGCCAGAGGAAATATTTTTACGCCGGCAAGCAGAATAAATACGCTGAGCACTATCGCTCCCAAGTAGTTAAAAAACGGACCGGCAAAATACACGATCACCCTTTGCCACCAGGGCCTTTTGATAAAAGCGCGCGGCCCCAGCTTTTGGTAATCCTCATCTTTCTCCGGGAATTCACCTTCCAGTTTGACGTAGCCGCCAAGCGGCAACCAGGATATCTGGTATTCCGTCTCGCCGCGTTTAAAGCCAACCACCTTGCCGAGAAAACCCAGTGAAAAACGCTCTACCTTTACCCCGATCAGTTTACTGAAAATAAAATGGCCCAGTTCGTGGATGAAAATAATCACGCCGAACGAAAGCACCACCCATAATCCCTTCCATAAATAGTCAACGGCATTTGCCCAGTCCATTATTTTTTCCTTGCTTTAATTAACGCTCTGGCTTTTTTTCGCGCCGCAGCGTCAGCCCGTTTTATGTCCCCCAATCCGTTTACCGGTGAAGCACCAAGCTCTCGCATCGTATCCTTTACTATCTTTTGTATGCCTAAAAAATCAAGTTTCTTTGCCAGGAAAGCCGGCACCGCTTCCTCGTTGGCCGCATTCATCACCGCCGGAGCGGTGCCGCCCGCCACAAGCGCCCGGTAAGCCAGCTCCAGACAGGGAATATCCTTTACTGTTATTGGCAGGAACTCTAACTGCCGCACACGTGAAAAATCAAGTCGCGGACTTTTTCGCCTGCGCCTCTCGGGATAAGTCAGCGCGTACTGGATCGGCAGGCGCATATCCGGCTCGGAGAGCTGCGCCAGTAACGAACCGTCGACTAACTCTACCATCGAATGCACCAAAGACTGGGGATGAGCCACCACCTTTATCTTCTCCGCCGGCAGGCCAAAAAGATGGTGTGCCTCTATTACCTCCAGGCCTTTATTCATCATCGTAGCCGAATCAATGGTTATCTTTGGCCCCATCTGCCAGCTGGGGTGAGCGAGCGCCTGTTGCGGCGTGACTTTTTTCAAGCGCGTTACCGGCCAACCGAGAAAGGGTCCGCCAGAAGCGGTCAACCAAAGATTTTCCACCTCGTCGGACGATACCCCGGCCAGGCACTGGAACAACGCGCTGTGCTCACTGTCCACCGGGATCATCTTCACCCCGGCCGCGCGAACGGCCGCAGTGGTTATTTCGCCGGCCATCACCAGCACCTCTTTACTGGCCAGCGCTATATCCATCCCTTTTTCTATCGCCGCCAGCGTCGGTTCCAGAGCGGCCGCGCCGCTTATCGCCACCAGGCAAATATCGGCTTCGGTCTTTGCCACTAAGCGCGTAGCGGCATCCGCGCCTGTAAAAAAATGTTTTCCGAGTTTTTTCAATTCCCGCGTAGAGCGTCCCTTGGGGATCTGCGCCAGAGCTACCGCTTGCGCGCTGTAACTTTTAGCTTGCGCGGTCAACTCACGCACCTCGTCCAGCCCGGCAAGCCCCACTACGGAAAATTCACCCCGTCTTTCACTTATTACCCGCAAGGTGTTCTTGCCGATCGATCCGGTGGAACCTAGTATTATCACTCTTTTCATATCTTTTTCAATCCACAGATTTCACAGATTTTTTCTAACAACTCAAAACTACTTGAAAACCACACTCACAAAATAAGAAGACACGGACGTTAGCCCGGGGATTCTTATTAATTTCTTTGTAGTGCCATCGGCCAGTATTGAACTAAAGGAGCCGATACTACCGATCATATTATTCTTCATATTCCTCAGTTATCATCGGTGTAATTTTTGCGTCCAACCCCAGCTTCAAACCGTCAAAACCAAGAATGCTCCCCTGCTAGCGAAGAATTTCCCCGCCCGTTATCCAAAGAAAAATCTGTGAAATCTGTGTAATCTGTGGACCTTTTGTCTTTAGCCGTTAGACTTTTTCAAAAACCAATCAGCGGAATCTGCAAATCACTTCTTCTTTTTCTTCGCTTCCGCCCGCTTGGCTACCTTCACCTCACTTGCCCGGATCACCCGCTCACGCAACATATATCCCGCGCGAAACACTTCCATCACCTGCCCATCTTCGTACGCGCTAGTCTCCTCTTGGAGCACCGCGTGGTGATAACGCGGATCGAACTTTTTTTTCAGGCAATCTATCCTGGCCAAGCCAAACTTCCCCAAGACTTCGTTTAATTGGCGCAAGGTCATCTCCGTCCCCTCAAGCAGCGGACCGGCTTTTTCTGACGCGCGGATCGACGGCAAGGCCATTTCCAAACTATCCAGTACCGGCAGCAGCTCCCGCATCAATTCCTCATTAGCAAATTTCCGCGTATCTTCTATTTCACGCGCCGCGCGCTTACGATAGTTATCCTCTGCCGCCAGCGCCCGCAATAACGCATCTTGCTTCTCTGCCAACTGTTTATGCAAATCCGGCGCTTCTTTTATTGCCTTTTTTTTCTTCCCCCCTGCCGCGGCCGCCGCCGGCGCTTTTTTTTCTTTTTTCTCCTTCATTTTTTCCTCGTTAAATACGATGACCTCCCTGCCTGCCATGCCGCAGACTAAAAGTAAATTACCACCGACCTTGTCGGTGGCTTTTATTTCCACAGCCGCAACTGTTTCTTCAGATCATCGTCTTCTTGCT
>JAUXIB010000111.1 GCA_030621225.1 candidate division FCPU426 bacterium | reverse complement strand
TGTGATTCTTTATCCTCTCGACCATGCTGCCCCCTATGCCACTCGAGCTACTAGCTACTAGCTACGAAAATAACCCCCTTGCGTTTCTCGAACTACGAGCTACCAGCTACGAGCTACGAAAATACCCCCCCTTGCGTTTCTCGAGCTACTAGCTACTAGCTACGAGCTACAAATTGCGACCAAATACCAGATACCAGATACTAAATACTGTCTAATACCTTCGCTACTGTGCCAACCGTCTTATCAATATCCGCCTCGCTATGCGCCAGCGACACAAAGTTCGCCTCGTATCCAGAGGGCGGCAAATATATCCCTTTGGCCAGCATCCCCTGGAAATAAGCGGAAAACACGTCCATATCCGCGCGCGCGGCCGAGGGAAAATCCATCACCTCACTATCGGCGAAAAACACAGTAAACATAGAACCAACCTGGTTGATGCGCAGCGGCAGCTCAGCTTTCAAGCCCGCGCCGCGTATCCCCGAGATCAATCGCCGCGTCTTTTTCTCCAGCTTTTCGTAGACCCCCTTCTTCGCCAGTTGGCGCAGCGCGGCCAAGCCGGCAGCGACAGCCAAGGGATTGCCGGACAGCGTACCGGCCTGGTATACCGGGCCGAGCGGAGCGACCTGCTGCATTATCTCCTTGCTGCCACCGTAAGCGCCCACCGGCAGGCCGCCGCCGATGATCTTGCCCAGCGTGGTCAGATCCGGCCGCACGCTGATAATATCCTGATATCCTCCATAACGCAGGCGAAAACCGGTGATCACCTCGTCAAAGATCAACAGCGCGCCGCTACTATCACATAGCTTACGCAGCCCTTCCAGAAAACCTGACGCCGGAAACACCACCCCCATATTCCCGGCCACCGGCTCCACGATCACCGCCGCTATTTTATCGTCATGCCGCGCGAAAATAGTCCTCACGGCGTCAAAATCGTTATACTCCGCGATCAGGGTCTTCCCGGCAACGTCCGCCGGCACCCCCGCGCTGCCCGAAATACCAAAGGTGGCCGCGCCGCTGCCGGCCTTAACCAGCATGGAATCCGCGTGACCGTGATAGCAACCGTTGAATTTCAGGATCAGGTCACGTCCGGTATATCCCCTGGCCAGGCGCAAAGCGGACATCACCGCCTCCGTACCAGAACTGACCAGGCGCAACATCTCCATAGACGGTATGGCCTTACGGATCGTCCCGGCAAGTTCTATTTCCGCCTCAGTGGAAGCGCCATAGCTGGTGCCCCGCTCGACCGCGGTTTTTACCGCCTTGACAACCGCCGGGTGGGCGTGCCCGAGTATCATCGGCCCCCATGACCCCATATAATCAAGATAGCGGTTACCGTCAACATCCCAGAGATGCGCTCCCTTGGCCCGGGCGATAAGCACCGGCTCCCCGCCCACCGCGCCAAAAGCACGCACCGGGCTATTGACCCCGGCGGGCATTAAGCAAACGGCTTTTTTATGCAGTTTTCTAGATTTAGTTTTCTTCATTGGTATAAATCTTTTTGAAGAGTGTATTTCGCCGAGCCCGCGGAATCTTCGCGGAGACCGCGGAGAGCGTTTGGTGCGCTTGCACTCTAAGTTAATAATACAGGAATTTTTACCCTAGGGCAAGGAAGTATGAATTATGAGTTATGAGTTATGAGTTCTGAATTATGAGTTATGAGTTCTGAATTATGAGTTATGAGTTGTGAATTATGAGTTATAAGTTCTGAATTATGAGTTATGAATGCTGAAGACGGCACACGGAACACAGGATACGGGATACAAGGACTGGATAAGGAGCAAAGAAAGAAACAGGAATCCATTCTGCATAGCGACAAAATATTATAGAACACGGGGAATGATGATGGTATAATCACCGTTCATAGAGAATTGACTACTGGGCGGGTAGCTCAATTGGTTAGAGTACTAGCTCGACACGCTAGGGGTTGAGGGTTCAAGTCCCTCCCCGCCCACCAAAAAGAACCGCCAAAAGCGGTTCTTTTTGGTAAAACAAAACTTGAACACTCAACCCGGAGGGAGTGTGAGGGAGGATACTCCCTCACCATACGGGGGGTGACAGAGAGGGCGCATGGTTTTTTCCAGCGCCCGACCACCAGAGGGGGGGCTCCCCCTATGGGGAGAAGCGTGGCAAGCGATAGCGAATCCACGCGACGACGGAAGAGGGTTCAAGTCCCTCCCCGCCCACCAAAAAATCGCCTTTGGCGATTTTTTGGTAGAGCAGTAGAACAGGACAAAACAGACAGGAGATTACCGAATACCATGTCCCGGGTCACTGGTCACGTGTCACGGATCGCCTCTATACCGACAAGCGACACGCGACGCGAGACGCGCGACTAGTTTCAGAATTCATAATCTCTTCCCCCCGACCCCTGCCTGCCCTACGTAGCCCCCCTTCCTGTCTTCCGACAGGAAGACAGGGGGGCAAAGTAGGGCTTTATTTGTTTCAAGGACGAAAACACTCAACTTTTCATAACTCAGAATTCATAATTCAGAACTCAGAATTCCCATTCTTGCTATAATAGTCCCATGCCTAAATACAAACCCCACATCGGCACCGACGAATCCGGCAAGGGAGACTATTTCGGCCCACTGGTCGTGGCCGCGGTTTACCTGGAAAAAAAGCAGCTCGATCAGTTGATCTCCGCCGGCGTGAAAGACAGCAAACGCCTGACCGATAACAGGAATATAGAACTGGCTCGTTTGATCACCTCTCTCTGCCCGCACAGCATCATCGCCATCGGCCCCGAAAAATACAACGAGTTGTATGCCAAAATGCGTAATTTGAACCACCTGCTCGCCTGGGGCCATATCAAGGCCATCGAGAACGTTCTGGAGCAAGAGAAAGCCAAACTCGTTGTGAGCGATAAATTCGGCCGCCGCGATTACGTCACCGAAGCGCTGCGCGAAAATGATGAGACCATCCAGGTAGAAGAAAGACATAAGGCCGAGGACGACCCGGCCGTAGCTTGTGCCTCAGTTCTCGCCCGGGGCGAATTCCTGCGCCGCCTGGCGGAACTTTCAACGCAATTCAAAGCCGAGTTACCCAAAGGCGCGTCCGAAAAGGTCGTGCAGGCAGCGTCTCGTTTCAAAACCAAGCATGGCCCAGAGCGCTTAGCGCAAGTGGCGAAGCTGCATTTTAAAATCACTAAAAAGATCTGATCCACAGATTTCACAGATTACACAGATTGTTCTTTTGATGACGGCAAGGTTGACTCTCCGCTAGCAGGGGAGCATTCTTGGTTTTGGCGGATGAAGTTAAGGTTGGACATAAAAATTTCACGGATTTTCTCACTGCTGTCTCAATCATCCCCTCCCCTGGAGGGAGGGGACAAAGGGGAGGGGGGATAATTCATAAAAATGCTTTCCAGATACTTCGTCTACATCCTCCGCTGCGCTGACAACAGCCTCTACACCGGCACATCCCCGGATCCAGCAGAGCGCCTGCAAATACACAACTCAGGCAAAGGGGCGAAATACACCCGCTCACGCCTGCCGGTAAAACTCGTCTACTCCGAAAAATGCGAAGACAAGGGATCAGCACTGTCCAGAGAAGCGGAGATCAAAGGGATGAATAGGCGAGAAAAGCTGGAGCTTATTTCGCAGGCACAAAAATCCTCACCACAAAGACACAAAGAACACTAAGGAACACCCAAAACTATTTCATCCACAGATTACACAGATTGTTCTTTTGATGACGACGAGGGGGATTCTTCGCTAGCAGGGTAGCATTCTTGGTTTTGATGGTTTGAGGTTAGGGTTGGACATAAAAATTGGCGACTTCTTCTTATAATTTCCGGCGGAGAGAAGTCACGAGGTGGTCTCCGACAACCGTACCACGGATTGCGAAGAAATGATGGTGCTGGAATCGGTGTAATTGGACTTTTCAGTAAGCGGGTTTGCGTGTTTTGTGAGCGAGTTTTTTGATAATTTTGAATTACTAAAAGAAAAATCTGTGAAATCTGTGGATCCAAAGACGTTCGTTTGCATAAAAAACAAAACATCGAGAATATTGACAAAAAGACAAACATCTGTTAAAATAGATGCGATTAATGTCTAATAGTGTGTTTAATGGTTACTAAGAAAGCCTTAATAATTTTGGTTATCGGTGGGCTTTTGGCCTCGCCAGCGTTGGCGCGCAGACTGTCTTTTATTAAAATAAAAGACATGGCCGGAAGCGAAGCCCAACTCAAGAAACTTCTAGGGGTAAGCTCCGCCCAAGAGCTCTTGAACAAATCGGCGGCTGCCGATGACGCGTTCAAACAGCGTATCAGCCTAAAGGCCCGGGTCAGCTATAATAGTCTGCGTCCTATGGCCAAGATCGCCGCTATCCGCTACGCTGTGGACGAAGCGTTTCCCGGCGGCCCGGCCGCGCTTGATAAGAAGATAAACTTCGTCAAGCAGGGTCTGGGACTATCGTCGAAAACAGCACGCGGATTATTCGAAAATGAATTTAAAGAATTTTTAAATCCAGCCAAGGTGAAGCGATTCCAGGCTGTCAACGCCAACGAAAAAAAACAGCGCCTTTATTTCTACCAAAAAGGGCATCGCGGACTCAAGACAGCACAATACGAGGAATCCCGGCAAGCGTTTAAAAAGGCCCTGGAATACGGTTATCCCACACTATTTGGTGTGGAAAAACCCGACGACAGCGTCCTCTACTTCGCTCTGGCAATGATCGAAGATAAACTGCAAGACCCCATCGCAGCAAAAGAAATGCTCCAGAAGGCTCTGGAAGCCAACCCGAATTACCGGGAAGCCAAAGTAGCTCTGGCTCGTATCACGCCCTACGCCAAGCGCGCCAAAGAAGAACAGCAGCAAGCCGAGCGGGACCAATTACGACTGGATGATCTGCAAGACGAATACCAGCAGCAGATCTTATCTTATCGCGACAGCCGGCGCAAACTTATCTATGTCATGGCTTGTGGTGTGGGTATAGTGACTATCGGTTTAGTAAATGGCGTAACCATAGATGATCCGCTGGAGACCGATTCAGTAGAAAGAGCCAGGGAACTTGATCGCCGCAAAAAGGGGGCGACTGCCATCGTAACCATTGGCGCGATAGAGCTTCTTATCACAGGCGGATTTTATACCTACTATGCGATCCGTCAGCAGTCTATCCCTACTCCTGAGGAAATGTTGGCAACGGAAAAAATTGTCCGTTTCCTTCCCGTACCTTCCGGGCATCCCGGTCAGCTACGCCTGGCCCTGCTCAACCGTCAATTCTAAAAGCCGGTCGTTAGTCGTTCCCGCCTTCGTCTAGACTACGGCGTGACGGACGTAGCTGGTATCTCGTAGATCGTTCAGCAAAACCCGTAAGCTAAACTAAATGCTTTTTCGACTATCGTCTATCGATAATCGTCGCTAGTGTTTGTAGCCTTCGGCCAACGAGCTACGAACTTCGAACTACGAGCTACAAAAGAGCTACCACGTAGCTCCCAGATCCACCTCTGCCGCCAAACAAAAGTTACCCATTGTCCGCATACCCGCCGCGTCGGTCACCGGGATAAAAATGTTCTGCCCCTGCGCTGCCGCAAAGAGCCTTTGGTTAAAGCCAATATCCGTTACAGTGCGGGGGTTATCCCGCAGGTAATTTCCTAGCAATTGCTCCGCCGCCGCCGCCTTCCTGGGAGCGTCCGCGGCCGTTTCGCTTAGCGCCAAGGCCAGATGGTAACTACCCGCGGATACCCCGGGCGGAACCACAACCAGCGTTTCTTCCAGATAGGCCCCTGCCTTTTCCACACCGCCGGCAAGCAGCGGATAGCTAAAGCAAAACGGCACTCCGTCACCACCGTAAATCACTCCACCCTCCCTATCCGTCAAGCTCAGCCAAACCGTCTTGCCCTCAACCACCGCCGCCGCCCCTGTTTCCCAGCTTAGCCTCAGGCGCAACAGCGGCAAACCGGGCGAGGGAACAGTCGCCGTGCAGCCACGCAAAGCGATCTGCCCACCGAATACTACGCGCGGCGCTTGCCGGGGAATCGAAATAGCGCGCGGCGCCAGGCGCGGCGCCCACAAAGGCCCCCAGCGACCCAAGCCGAGACGGTCAACTAAATCCTCATTATAGAAAGAAAGATAGACCGGCACCGATGAATACTCGCTTAGCCAGCGGCGCAGGTCGTCCTCCGCCAGCAAACTCGCGTGAGCCAATTCAAGGTCAGCACGCTCGCCCAGCACGTGATGCAGATAACGCGTCGTCTGGTAGTCGTTGTCCCCACCACAGAGCAAACGCGCGCCTGGTTCCCGCGGCAGGTTAAGTAAAATACGGGCATAGACGTAAGCCCGCCGGTAACGGCGCTTGTCAACAAGTGGGTAGTTAAACAAGCCGGCAATCACCAGCGCGGCAAGCAGCACCCCACTTATCACCAAGCGCCCTTTTATCTTGCGGTAACTGAGCAAACGCCAAAGACCCGGAGCAAAATAAAGCGACAGAAAAATAACGGCCGTCAGATAGAAATGGCCCTGTATGACCTGGGCGGTGAAACACAACTTGACCCCAGCGTCGATCAGGAAAAACCCCAGCGGCAAAAGAGGCAGACGCCACTTCTTCAAGCCGACCAGTGCCGCCGCCAGAAACAGACAGCCAAAAGGCGTAAAGCTCTCACAGAGGTGCGACACCAGGTCTACCGCCCGGCGTACTATTTCCCCCGGGGTCAGAGACAGGTAGGCCCCATAACTACTGGCGCTGACCACTGATAAAAAACCCGCCCAGGACTCGGGAGCCCCCTGGTGCGGCAGGCGAGCCAAATCAGCCGCCAGCGGCAGATATAACAGCAAACTCAGAGATAAAACAAAGAAAACGCCACCTAGCAATGTCTCCTTTCTGCTGGGCTGAAAGCGCCATCTCAACGCCGGCAAGAGCAGGAGCAGGAACATGACATTGGTAGTCCGTGCGGCTAAGAGTAGGCCAAGAAAAAACGAAACCAGCCATAGCCCCCGCGCACCACGCACCAGAGAAAAAACGCACAGCAACAATAGCCACAACAACAAATCTAACGTGTAGTTCTCAGCGAAAGTGGCCACGTTCCAAAAATCCAGACTAAGGCCGATAATAGCGGGGGGTACCAGGGAAAGCAGGGTCAAGAGCGGTTCCGACGGTTTGCGCCATGGGGGCACCGGGGTTGATAAGATGCCGCGGCTATAGATATAGAGCAGGAATAACACCCCCCAGCCGGCCAAGGCCGAGAGCAGATTCACCCCCCAGGCCGGTTCGTTTGCGGGAAGCAAACTAAAAAGACGGCCGAGCAAACAATAAAGGGGATATCCGGGCGGATGGGCAATATCCAACAAAGCGGCAGCAGTAATAAACTCTCCGCTGTCATACCAGTATACCGTCGGACAGAGCGTAGCGAGGTAGAGGGCTAGTATGCCGGTGAAAAATACTGTTTCTAACGCGCGTCGGATACTCATGTTCAGCGGGACAGCGTGTAGCGTTATTCACGGCCCGAAGCTCGTAGCTCGCAGCTAGTAGCTCGAGGTCTATCAGGCCACTGACCACCAACCGCTGATCCCCGACCGCCCTTCTTATTTTTTAATCCGCAAGTTTTTTTGACTTTTGAATTTTATTTCCTCATTAGTGGTTTCGTTTGTGATAAATACTGTATTCTCACCACAGACCTTGTTCTTCTCACCACAGAGACACAGAGAAAAATGAGAATTCACAGAGTTCTTTCCTTTCACTCACTACTCAGTGCGCTCGCCGGCAATAGTACATCAATTGCTGCTCCACAAGGGGCGTTCGCGGTCGGCAAAGGCCACAGAGACGCTAACTGAGACCACCGAGAATTAAAGTTAAACCGTGTTTTCACCACAGAGACACAGAGAAAAATGAGAATTCACAGAGTCTTTTTTATCTAAACCACAAGTCTTTTAATACCATCCTTCAACAGCACAGATTGAAAATTCAAAAGCAACCCCGTCCTGATGCCACTAAGCTTCAAATACGTCAGAAGCTGTGACTCATGTATTGGGAGCAACACATCAACGGTCTTCAGTTCAAGTATCAACTTATCCTCAACAACAATATCCAACCTGTAGCTGCAATCAAGTTTGATATCTTTGTATACCACAGGCAAAGATACCTGACGTTTGAATCCTATCTCGCTCTCCTTCAGTTCCCTACACAGACACTCCTCATACGCTGACTCCAGCAACCCGGGACCTAACACCCGGTGCACTTCTATTGCAGCACCAATGACTTTTCCACTTAACGGATCGTCCTTGGTGTTGTTACGCCTTCCCGCGCCTTCGCTCGTCATCGGTTTACCCCCTGAATCTCTGTGATTCCTCTGTGAACT
>JAUXIB010000003.1 GCA_030621225.1 candidate division FCPU426 bacterium | reverse complement strand
GATATATTTATCCAGCTCTCTTACTATCTGTTGTGGGGTTAATTCCATCATTTCATTAGCTCCTAAATAAATATTGTCGCTAGTCGCTAGTCGCTCGCGCATCCTTTCACCAGCAACTACTTTTTCTGTTTTAAAGTTTCCACCGTGATCTGATCGTTTGTATATACACACAAGCCCGCGGCGACTTCTAACGACCTACGCACGATATCCTCCCCCGCTAGTTTACTATTAGCCAAAAGCGCTCGCCCGGCCGCCATCGCGTATCCGCCACCGGAGCCAATGCCAACGACTTCGTGCTCCGGTTCTATTACATCGCCACTACCGGATATCAGCAACAGACTTTTCTCGTCGATCGCCACCAACATCGCTTCCAAGCGGCGTAACGCCCGGTCCATACGCCAATCCTTGGCCAATTCTATGGCCGAACGCGCCAACTGACCCTTATACTCCTCCAGTTTGGCCTCAAAACGGTCAAAAAGCGTCATCGCATCAGCGGCACTCCCCGCAAAACCGACTAATATCTTGCCCTTATACAACTTGCGTATTTTTCTCGCCTGTCCCTTGACGATCATATCGCCCAAGGTCACCTGACCGTCGCCGCCGATGACCGCCTCTCCCTTACGGCGCAGCGCCAATATCGTTGTTCCCTTAAATTGCATAATACACCTCCTACAAAGTTGTTGCTCGTTGCTGGTTGCTGGTTGCTAGTAACGCCTCCACCAGGCACCAGCGACTAGCTGCGGCAAGCAGCGTATAATCCGCGTAATCAGCGTAAAAACTCAATCAGCGTTTTCCTCAACTTCCTCCGTCGTTTCCGGCTGTTCCACCTCAACCCCCACCTCATGCCCACACTCCTTATTCGGACAGGCCAGATATTGACCCTTCTTGCGCGAGGACTTTTTCACCATGATCGGCCCTTTACAAGCGGTACACTCAATCTGCACCGGCCGGGACCAACTCATAAACTCACACTCGGGATAGCGGCTGCAGCCGAAAAAATGCCTGCCGCGTTTAGAACGGCACTGCACCACATCGCCGCCGCATCCCTGCTGCGGACACTTCACATCTATGGGCAGAGACGCGGTGAATTTACAATCCGGGTATTTCTCGCAGGCCAAAAACTTCCCAAACCGCCCGACCTTCAATTTCAACCTGCCGCCGCATTTATCACATTTACGACCTTGCCAAAATTCGCTCGCCACCTCTCCCTCTTCACCGAACGACTTGGTAAATTGGCATTCAGGATAACCGGGACACGCCAGGAACTTTCCCAGGCGGCTCCATTTTACCGCCAACTGTTTGCCGCAGTTAGGACATACCTCATCCGTCTCGCCGCTGAGTTCTCGGCTCTGCTCCTTCATGTTCACTCCGGCTTCCTGCACCTCCTTTTCGAATTTCCCATAGAAAGTTTCCAGGAGCTCAAGCCATTTCCGCCCGCCCTCCTCCACACTATCCAGATCCCGTTCCATTTCGGCGGTAAAACTGACGTTCATTATCCCCGGGAAATTCTGTTTGAGCAGTGTTATCACCAACTGTCCCAATTCCGTCGGCTGCAAACGCCCGTCCTGGTTACGCTCGACGTACCCCCGTCCCTGGATGGTACCGATGATCGGCGAATAAGTGCTGGGCCTGCCAATGCCGTTTTCTTCCAAGGTCTTGACCAGCAACGCCTCGGTGAAACGCGGCGGCGGCTGAGTGAAGTGCTGCTCGTTTTTCAAATCCAACAACTCCACTTCCTGTTCCAGCGCCAGACGAGGTATCTTTTGGCTGCTGCTTTCCTTCTCCTTAAGCACCCGCTTGAACCCATCGAAGACCAGCTTGCGCCCATTGGCCCGAAGCCGCCCTTCCCCGGCACGTATGGTCACACTTATATTATCGTATTCCGCCGGCTTCATCTGGGAGGCAAGAAATACATTCCAGATCAACTTGTAAAGCTCAAATTGGTCGCGCGAGAGATACTGCTGCATCGCTTCCGGTTGACGATAGACAGAAGTCGGCCTTATCGCTTCATGCGCATCCTGCACCCCGGCTTTAGCCTTGTAAACGATCGGCTTCGTCTGCAAGTAGTCCGCGGAAAAATTCTCCTCTATGTAACGCGCCGCGTCCTGCTTCGCCTCATCGGACACTCGACGTGAATCGGTACGCAAATAAGTGATCAGGCCCGCCGGTACTTCCTCGCCAATATCCATGCCCTCGTATAGTTGCTGAGCGATGAACATCGTCTTCTTTACCGAAAAACGTAATTTGCCGGACGCCAGCTGCTGCAGCTTGCTGGTCGTCAGCGGCGCCGGCGGCATCGCTCTTTTACGCGTCTTGTCCAGAGCTTCCACAAGAAAAGACGATTCGCGCAATTTGTCGCTGATCTTCTTGGCCTCTGCGGCAGAATTGATTTCCACCTTCTCCCCCGCGTACTGGAACAAATTCACAATGAACCCAGCGCCGCGACTACCCTTCACCTCGGCGTCTATGGTCCAGTACTCCAGAGGCTTAAACTCCTTGATCGCCTCCTCGCGATCACAGACTATCATCAGGGCCACCGACTGCACCCGCCCCGCGGAAAGCCCCCTTCTTACGTTCTGCCAAAGAATAGGGCTGATCATATACCCGACCAGTCGATCAAGGATGCGCCGCGCCTGCTGTGCGTAGACCATATCCAGATTAATTTCTTTTTTCTGGTCAAGCGCACCAAGTACTGCTTTTTTGGTGATCTCGTTAAAACTGATCCGCTGGATAGTCTCTACCCCGTTTTTCACCAGGGCCTCTCTAAGATGCCAGGAGATCGCTTCCCCCTCCCGGTCCGGATCAGCCGCGATCAAAACACCAGACAAACGTTTGGCAAGACGTTTAAGCTCCTGCAGGATCTTCCCCTTGCCACGCACCGTTATATACCGTGCCCGAAAACCGTTCTCCACGTCAACACCTAGCTCGCTCTTGGGCAGATCGATGACATGACCCATGCAAGCGACCACGTGATACCCTGGGCCAAGGTACTTACCAATCGTCCGGGCCTTGGCAGAAGACTCTACGATAACCAACGTTCCTTTTTTATCTAGTTTTTGTTTCCCCATTGCTCTCTTTCTCCTATAAATATCCCTTCACCGCGAAACAACATCCGGCCGTAAGCGTCATGCAATAGAATATCCTGCAATTCCTCGGCATCCACCGCGTCGGACAAACGAAAAATACGCTGCAAGATATCCCGAAAGTCTTCCTCGCCGATCACCCCCAAACCACGCAAGCCGACCAACATAGTGTACGCCTCCGGCGAAAGGTTAAAGCCGGGGTCATACGGCGGCCAACTTCCCTGCGCGCCCGAACGGGACATACGCGCCCGCAATTCCTCCGGGTTGCGGCAACCGGATACCGTTTGCAGCCATTCCAGACAATAATCTACCTGCCACCCCTCGACACCTGACTTGGCCAGACGCCGTCTGACCTCCGTCAAACCAAGGCCGCGATTCTTTTGCAAGTAGCGCATTATTTTCGCTAATTCATCCATAGTTCTCGTACCACGTACCGCGTATAGCGTATAGCGTGCATTACCAAGTTAAGCCCCCCCGTCTACCGGATATCGTATGTCGTATTGCGTATTGCGTAGTTTGTCAAGCGCCGTTCCTTGCATCCTGTTTTGGTCGTCAGTATTTGGTCATTGGCCGCTATCCTATTTAATATCAGTTAGTCCCCGTAGGGGGCGTTTGGTTGCCAACTAAATACTAAATACCAACGACCAACGACTAGCTTACTGACCCCCAACCCCTGCCTATAGCTTGCCGCTTAAAAAATAACGTTCCCCTGCCGTGCGGCGCACGAAACCTTTCAACTCCAACCCGAGCAACACTTGCATCAGGTCTCCGGCTGAGATCTCGGTCTTGACTATTACTTCATCCGGATGCAGCGTTGCCTTGCCGATGGCGCGTAGCACCTTTTCCTCCACAGCTGTCAAGTCCTTGAGATCCGGTCCCCGCTGGGGCCTCAATCGTTCCGACTCATATTCCAAGTCCTTCAGGATATCTGTTACGTCCCGCACTAATCGTGCTCCCTGGCGAATAAGCGTGTGCGGACCCTCCGATTCCTTTATCCCTACTTCTCCCGGCACCGCGAACACTTCCCGCCCCTGCTCCAGCGCAAAATTCGCAGTGATCAACGCGCCACTCCCCCGCTGCCCCTGCACGACCACCACCCCCCGACTGAGTCCGCTGATAATTCTGTTACGGAAGGGGAAATTCTGTTTCAGGGGTTTCATCCGCAATGGGAACTCACTCACCGCCACCCCGCCGTCGACCATCTTCCGCAAAAGCTGTTTGTTCTCGGGCGGATAAATATGGTCAAACCCCGCCGCGAGTGCAGCCACCGTTCTACCCCCGGCTGCCAGAGCGGCCCGATGCGCTTCACTATCTATACCGCGCGCCAGACCACTAACAACGACAAACCCGGCCCGAACCAGTCCGCGGCTCATCACCCCGGCCGTTCTGATCCCATAGGACGTTGGTCGCCGACAACCGACAATACCAACCATGGGTTCCGCTAACGTTTGCCGACACCCCCAAATATAAAGCACCGCCGGTGGTTGCGGAATGCAAGCCAAAGACTCAGGATAGCCGCTCTCCCCCAGACAAACTATCTCTATCCCCCGGCCAGCGGCCTTTTCATATTCCACCTCAGCGTCCTGCAAACTCAGTGCCTTGATACCAGCCGCCCCCTTGACGCCGATCCCCGGCACCCGGGACAGCTCACTTTGCCGCGCCTCGAGCACGCTCTTCGCCCGGCGATATCTCTTGAGCAGAGCCTGCAAGCGCAAACCGCCTATCTGCGGCAGGAAATTAAGCGCTATCCGAGCCAGCCGTTCCTCAAAATCATATTTTTTGTCCACAGATTTCAAACCCCCATCTATCCCAACTACCAATGAACTACCTTTTTCACCACGACGACACGATGTTCTTTCTTTTCAAACACCAACGCGCACCGTAACGGCTAACGTCCTTTTCACCACGACGACACGACGTTCTTTCTTTTCAAACACCAACGCGCACCGTAACGGCTAACGTCCTTTTCACCACGACGACATCCACCTTCGCCCCCGCGTTTGCCTGTTGGCAAACAAGCTCGGGGGCTACGGCGTGACAAGCGTATCTGGTATCTCGTATCTAGTATCTGGTTTGCCACTTCCTATTTGCTGTTTTGGTCGTTAGTATTTAGTCATTGGTATTTGGTTGACGACTAAATACTAAATACCAACGACTAACGACTAACTCATATCCCGTATCCTGTGTACCGCCTTATTCATAACTCATAATTCATAACTCACAATTCTTCACCCCTCCAGGCTTTCTTTCAACCGCTTCACCTTAAGCCGAAGGATATCGTTATTCGGCTCTAATTTCAATGATTGATCCCAGCTCTTGATGGCAGCCGGAGCATCGCCAAGCTTCATATAGGATTCACCTAAACGGCAAAGTATACTGAGATCATCACTTGTTCCTTTGAGTAGAGTCTTAAACTCCTTCACCGCTTTCGTATAATCCTCTAAACGATAATAAAGGTCCGCCAATAGCCAGCGATTCTGACGACTCTCAGGCTGCGCCTCGATCGCCTGTTTATATTCATCCACGGCTTTCGCCGATTCCCCCTCGCTCTGATAAACGAAAGCCATCGCTCGATTATACAGCTCCCCTTCCGGCTGCAGGACAAGTATCCGCTTGTAAGACATCAAAGCGTCATCCTTGCGGGAGAGACAGACATAAGAATATGCCAATGCATCAAGCGCGCCAACGTTATCCTCGTCCCCTTTCAGACAGCGTTGCAGTGATTTTACCGCCTGCTTATAATCCCCCTTGTCTAATTTAGCCAGTCCCAGGGCCAGTAACGCCTCGCCTTCCTTGGGACTTATCTTCAAAGCCTTCTCATACATACGTTCCGCTTCATCCGGCAACCCTATCTTCTTATAAAGATTACCCAGCATTACGTGAACCATTGCATGATTAGGGTTTAATTCCACCGTCTTCTCGTAAGCAATAATCGCTTCGTCAGTGTCCCCTTTCGACTCATAAATGTCAGCTATCTTAAAAGCGATTTCGGCATTATCGGCGTCCAATTTCAAGGCCTGCTTATAACTCTTCAAGGCTTCCTCATGCTCAAACCGACCGTAATAAAAATCCCCCAACCGCTCGTGTATTTTAGCGTTCTTACCGTCCAACTCTATCGCCCGTAAATACATGCCGCGCGCCAACTCCGCTTTGTCTTCCTGATCGTAAAGCTCGCCCAGCTCCGAATGAATTGCCGCGCTATCCGGCTCCAGCTCCAAGTACCGCTTGTATTTAGTTATCGCCGCCTTTGTCTCCCCCTGTTGGCAATAAACACTACCCAACCCCAACAAGGCTTCCGGCAAGTCCGGCTCTATCTCCAGAACACGCACCAGGTTTTCCTGTGCTCCATCCAGATCACCCTCGCTTAACAAACGAGTTCCTACTTTGAAATATTCCGCCGCTTGTTCGTTCATAAAGCTATACCCATTCAGCGTCACACAACCAAATCGCTACTATCGCTGTTTCATAAACTAACACGGGAGAGCCCGGCCAAAAAGAGGAAACAAAAAACCGCCCCGGGGGCCGGTGATTTACACAGCTCAGTTCTCATGACCTATTCTACACTTATGGTCAATACCGCCTGCTGCCCCACCTTTATCCCATCTTTGGCCTTCACAATTACGGCCATCGAAGTATTTCGGTCAACCCGTATGAGCTCTATCTCGCCAATGGCAAAACGAACTCCATTATCTTTTTTAGTTATATCAACTCCCTTGGGCACATTATATATTTCTACGATCAACCCCGGCACCAGGTTGGCATCCGCCCCCCTGTCCAGGCAAATGATATGCCCGTTACTCGCGTAAGAATTCTCCGTCCACACCACACACCCGCGCACTTCCCCGGCTTCGGGCATCCTGGGGGGCCTATTGCTTTCCGCCTGCTGCCGTTTAATCACTTCCCGACTCCTCAACTTATTCCCGATATATACCGTGTCATAAACCTGCTTAACCACCGCCAGGATCCTACCTTCTTTTTTCTCGATCACACAAAGGTAGCCAACATTCTTAATATAATAGCCGATAGGTTTTCCACTGTGCGGATGAGCCACTAACTTACCTTTACGAAATATGGTGAACTCCTCCCCTATTCCCACTTCACTCGCGTTACGCAAAGTTATTATTATCTTATCACCCGTACTTATCATCTCCCGAGAATCATAGGCCCGCTTGATAACCCCGTCATACCGCGGCGTCTTCCGTTCATTAAGAACACGCCCTGTACGCTCTAATCGCGAAAGGGATAATTTAAAATCCGGGCGGTATAACTCCTCGCCATACACCAGCGGCTCTTCTGTCTCCGCTAATTCGCTAACCTCAAATTCTCCTTCATCCCCTTCATCCCACTCCTCCCCTCCCGCTGCTTCATAATAGTACTCGTCTTCCCCGCCCGCTTCTTGCTCACCGTCTTCTATGATTAAATCACCGCTTTCCACTCCCGCCGCCGCTTCCTCCTCATCGTCTATGATCACGATATCATCATCTTGCGCATTCAAAGAAATACCGGGAAAAAACACCAGCGCAAAAAACACGAGAACTATCAAGCATCTCCAGTATTTTTTAGACATCAATAAGCCCTTTCTAGTTCTGACAATTTAGCCGCGGCTTTCTCCAAATATTCTTCCTCGTATGGGTAATCCTCCTCCATACGTTCGAAGGTCAACCTAGCCTGAAGTATCGCTCCCTTCTTCTCGTGGATCTTCCCGATCATGAAAAGACTGGCCGGTGCCCAGGGGATGACCTCCGAGTGATCTTCCAATACCCGCCCAAAACATTTTGCCGCACGCTCAAGGTTCGAAAGAGAATAACAATATTTCCCCATTTGGTAGAGGAGCTTGGGGGCGTCAGTTGACTCAGACTCTTGGTCAATTAACTTCGACTCAAGAAAATCAACGATCATTGTGCTTTGACCAAGAACAAAAGACAAAGTCCCTATAAAACACACCCAAACAATGATTTTTTTCATTCCAAGCCCTCCAATCTCTACCATATGTATAGCATACTCTCCCGCCCCTCTGTCAAGAGATTTTATCGTAAAAATCCACCACAAAAATTCTGTTTGACTTTGCCCGAATAAAAAGCTAATCTAACCATCTTTGAAACCTAAAGGAGAGAGGTTATGAGTCAAATTATTTCCGTTAAAGCCCGGGAGATCCTTGATTCTCGCGGTAATCCTACTGTAGAAGTTGATCTCTGCCTGGAAAACGGCGCCCAGGGTCGAGCTGCCGTTCCTTCCGGCGCCTCTACCGGCGCGCACGAAGCCGTAGAACTAAGAGACGGCGACAAAAAGCGATATCTGGGCAAGGGTGTACAAAAAGCGGTAGCCAATGTTAATACGGTTATCGGCCCTAAGATCTGCGGTGTTGACGCGCTCGACCAAGAAGCCCTGGACGAAATGCTGCTAAAGCTGGATGGTACTCCCAATAAAAGCAAACTAGGCGCCAACGCCATTCTCGGCGTATCTCTGGCCGCGGCCAAAGCCGCCGCCGACTACTGCGCGCTACCTCTCTTCCGCTATATCGGCGGTACCTCAGCCAGAGTACTTCCCGTGCCGATGATGAATATCCTCAACGGCGGCTCACATGCCGACAACAGCGTCGATCTGCAAGAGTTTATGGTTATGCCGGTCGGCGCCAAATCTTTCAGCGAAGCGTTGCGTATGGGCGCGGAAACATTCCATAACCTGAAACAAGTTCTAGCCGCACGCGGCTACTCCACAGCGGTCGGCGACGAAGGCGGCTTCGCCCCTAACCTAAAATCCAATGAGGAAGCCGTAGAAACCATCCTGGAAGCCATCGTCAAAGCCGGCTATAAACCGGGAAAAGACATCGCCATCGCGCTCGATCCGGCGGCCAGCGAATTCTACATTAATGGTAAGTATGTCTTCAAGAAATCAGACGGCTCAAAAAAATCCTCGGCACAGATGGTCGAATTCTACGCCAACTGGGTCAAAAAATACCCGATCATCTCTATTGAAGACGGCCTGGCCGAAGACGACTGGCAGGGTTGGAAATTGATGACCGAAAAACTCGGAGGCAAAATACAAATAGTAGGCGATGATCTTTTCGTCACCAACACCGAACGCCTGAATCGCGGTATCAAAGAAGGTATAGCCAACTCCATCCTGATCAAACTCAACCAGATCGGCACGCTCTCTGAAACCCTGCAAGCAATCGAAATGGCCAAGCGCGCCGGTTACACGGCCGTCGTATCCCATCGCTCCGGCGAGACCGAGGACAACACTATCTCCGACTTGGTAGTAGCTATGGGTACCGGCCAGATAAAGACCGGCTCAGCCAGTCGAACCGACCGTGTATGTAAGTACAACCAGTTATTGCGTATAGAGGAACAACTGGGTAAGACGGCGAGATTTCCGGGGAAATCAGCGTTCTACAACCTCAAGTAACCCGCGACACCGCTGATCGTTAGCGGACAACAAGACGACTGAAAAAAAGTAGGGGCGCAGCATGCTGCGCCCCTACGTGCGTCTAGAGACCTTGTTAGTCAGCGACCCGTGGTTACTTGCTCACCTGCTCCTTGACCCAGCCCGTGGTCACTGACTTCGGCCGGATGATCGGCGCACCCAGGGCACGTGCCACCACCGCCTGGGAACAGACGCCGAGCGTACGCGAAACACTGAACAGTACGGTGTAATACTCAAACTCCTGAAGCCCGTAATGATTGAGCAGAGAACCGCTACCGGCATCGACATTCGGCCAGGGACTCTTGGCCTTGCCATGTTCCTTTAGAACACCGGGCACGATATTGAAGATCTTTGCCACGATATTAAAGATCTCGTCATCCGGACAATGCTCCTTACCAAAGGCCAGGAAAGCGTCAAAACGCGGGTCGGTGACGCGTAACACAGCGTGCCCGTAACCGGGAATGACCTTGCCGGAATTCAACGTCTCCCAGGCAAACTTTGTCAAATCCTCATCCGAAGGCACGCCCTTGAACTTCTTGTGTACCTCTATCACCCAAGCAAGACACTCCTGATTAGCCAAACCGTGCAATGGCCCGGCCAAGCCGTTAAAGCCGGCGGAAACAGCATAGTAAAGATCGGAGAGCGCGGAATTAACAACCTGAGCCGCATTAGCGCTGACATTGCCACTCTCGTGGTCGGAATGCAGCGTTAGGTAAAGCTGCATCAGCTTAGCGAAATCCCCAGAGGGATCATCCACCCCCAACATAGCGGCATAATTGGTGCCGTAGTCCTTGCTCTTATCGGTAGAGATCCGCTCGCCCTTGTTGTAACGCATGCGATAGACGCCGGCAGCCAGGGTAGCAGTCCTAGCGATAATATCAAGAGCGTCTTCCAGAGTAGACACCCAATAATCCGGTTTCTTCACACCCTTGTTATACGCCTGGCGGAACTTAGCTTCCCGCTCCATTACCAGGATACCTGTATTCAGCATACACATCGGATGGGAATCCTCCGGCATCGCCTCCAATACTTTCCAAACGTAATCAGGAACCTCCATCCGCTCGGCCAGATCCTTGCGCAGATCTTCCGTCTCCTCCTCGCTGGGCATCTCGCCGGTCATCAGCAGCCAGAGTATCTCCTCGGGAATTTTATCGGTCAGCTCTTTGAGCGGCTTACCGCGAATGATAAGACCACTGTCCAAAGCGACTTCAGAGGTATCACAGATAAGACACTTCACCCCGCGAATCCCGCCGAAAACCTGTGAAACCTTGACCTGATCAATCACCTTATCGCCGTGCTCTTTAACCAGCGCTTTTGCTTCTTCCCGCCAAACGGGAATCTGGCCGGCCAGTTTCTCCTGGAGTTTTCCCATGATCTCTCTCCTTTTTTAAGGAATGCAGTTGACTACAAGCTATTCGCAGGGGGAAGAAGTACCGTGACGGGTTCTACTCCGCTAATCAAAAACAGCGGCTAACCCCCCCATATAGCGTACTTCAAAGGTGGTCATTGTGGCATTTTGCTATTAAAGTGTCAAGGAATTTTGGACGAAATTGAAATATTAAAGCAGTTTTTCCGGTTATTCTATAGGAATAGAGGGTATGAGTCAGGAATTATGAGTTATAAACAAATCAGTATACAGGATACGGGGAACGGCTAATTAGCCACAGAGATCACAGAGGAAAGACAAAAGATTTTTTTCTGTGCGTACCACGGAGACAACAAAAAAGATGGAGTGTTTTGTTGGTGTTATCCAGGAAAAGTCGTTTCTCTGTGAACTCTGTGACCTCTGTGGCTCTTATGACTTGGCTGCTAACTAAGTCGGCGGGTTACTTCTTCATGAAGCGGGATAACTCATTAATAAAGGCTTTTCTGTCTTTAAACTCACGGTAAACGGAAGCAAACCTGATATAGGCAACTTCATCAACCTTGTGCAACAAACGAATAACCATCTCGCCGATCTCAGAGCTATTCACTTCCTTATCGGAACGATCCATCACAAATTTCTCGATCTTATCGCAAACATCTTCCAGTACCTTCTGAGACACAGGCAGTTTACGGCAGGCTACCTGCAAGCCCCCCATTACCTTCGACCGGTCATAAGGCTCACGCCGACTGTCCTTTTTCACCACCACCGGCATCAACTCCTCAACCTGCTCATAGGTAGTAAAACGCTTCTCGCACTTCAAGCACTCACGCCGCCGCCTTACCGCGGCACCGTCCTTGCTGGAGCGAGAATCAACTACCTTATCGTCATCATGTCCACAGTATGGGCAACGCATTCTTTTCGTCTTTCGTTATTCGTCTATTATCTATCGTCGCACAGGATATTGAATAATCGTATTATAGCATACTATATGTAGATGGGTCAAGCGGTATTATTATAAGACTTGAGGAAAGACTATATGTGGTATGCCATCTTACTCGTAGCTAGTAGTTCGTAGTTCGTAGCTCGTTGGTATTTAGTGTTTAGTCGGCGACCAAATTCTGTTTAATATCGGAGTGCCGGGACGGCCAACTATTTTTTTGTATATTGGAGTGTCCGAAGGCCGACCATATTCTGTTTAATGTTGGAGTGTCCGGAGGACCAACCAAATACCAGATACCAAATACTAACGACTAGTATCGAGTCCGGAAGAGACATCGGACGTTCAGACGTTTGACATTGGACATTCGACTCGATTAAACCCTAATACACGCCACCCGTCGGCCGTCACCCACAGTGCGAAGTTCAGGCCGCTCTTTCGCGCACCTCTTGATAGCACGGGGACAACGATCTCTAAAGTGACAACCTGAAGATAGCTGGAGCATATTAGGCACTTGACCTTTTATCGTTGGCAATTCCCTGCCCGCCTTTCTAATATCCGGAACCGATGCCAACAGACCGATAGTATAAGGGTGCAAAGGCTTATCAAAGAGCTGTCGTACCGGAGCGTCCTCCACTACACGGCCTGTATACATGACCATCACCCGCTCGGCAGTCTCGTAGACCACTCCGACATCGTGCGTTATCAACAGCACGGCCAGGTTCTTATCCTTCTGTAATCCGGTCAGTAACTTCAATATCTGCGCCTGAATGGTAACATCAAGCGCCGTTGTTGGCTCATCAGCGATCAACAGCTTCGGGCGGCAAGAAAGAGCCATAGCGATCATCGCCCGTTGACGCATACCACCGGATAATTCATGTGGGTAACTCTCAGCAACTCTCGCCGGGTCCGCTAGACCCATGCCGCTTAAAGATTTCATCAATCGAGCATACAGCTGTCCCTTCGCTAATCGGTGGTGCATTTTGATGGCCTCACCGATCTGGTCTCCCACCCTGAACAAAGGATTAAGTGAGGTCATCGGCTCCTGAAAGATCATAGCGATCTCTTTGCCGCGCACCCGGCGCATTTTATCCTCGCTCAACTCCAGCAAGTCCTTCGCCGCGAACCTGATCCCCCGCGCGGTGATCCGCCCCGGAGACGGCACCAGCCGAAGCAGTGATAGCGCCGATACGCTCTTGCCGCAACCACTCTCCCCTAAAACAGCAACGAACTCACCGCGCCGGATGCTGTAGCTTATGTCGTCAACAGCAGTCAACGTGCCACTGGTGGTGGAAAAACGGACGGTGAGTCCCTCCACCTCAAGCAATGGTTTGGTATTGCGTATTGGGTATTGCGTATTGCGTCGCTTCTTATTCTTGGCTGGCGCTGTCTTCTTCATATTTCCTTTCACTCAATACTCATCACGCATCCCGTGTCACCTGTCGCTGGTATATTCTTGCCCACTGACCACCGACCCCTGGCCCCTGTCCACTAGTTAATTCTCGGATCCGTAACATCCCTTATCGCGTCCCCCAGCAGATTAAAACTCATAATCGCAATGAAGATGAACAATCCCGGCACAAGTATCCAGAAAAAAGAGGAGAGCGCGTGGATACTCATCGCCGCGGAAAGCATATTACCCCAACTGGCGTCCGGTTCCTGGATACCCAGCCCCAGAAAGGAAAGCCCGGACTCTCCCAGGATATAACCAGGAATGGAAAGAGTAGCGGCAACGATCGTATAAGAAAAAGTATTAGGAATTATATGCCTAACGATGATCCGCACGGGCGAGGCGCCGATCGCCTTCGCCGCCGCGACAAAGTCCCGTTCACGAATAGACAAAACCTGTCCACGGATCACCCGCGCCAACCCCGGCCAGCCGATAAAGGAAAGCAACCCGACCAGCGCCAGGTAAGTTTGCGTGGAAGAGAGCTGCAACGGGATGACGGCACGCAAAGCCAGCAGCAGATAAAAGCCGGGCACACTCATGATCACCTCACACAGCCGCATCAAAATATCATCCACCCGACCGCCGAAATACCCGGATATGCCGCCGACAAACAAGCCCAGCGAAAAAGAAATAGCCACACCGATCAGTCCGATGCTCAGAGAAACCCGGCCGCCGTATAGTATGCGCGCAAAAACATCCCGGCCAAAATGATCGCTACCGAACAGAAAGAGATGCCCCCCCTGCGCCGTCTGGATAAAGTGACGCTCCGCGGGAATGACCCCAAAAATACGATACGAAAACCCTTTGGCTAAAAATTTTACCTTGTACCGCTGTTGCTGGAGCAACTTATACCGCTTGAAAGCTACATCAGTAAGTTCATATCCATTAACGTAAAATCCCTGCGCCAGGCTGAATTTAATCGGCGTTGGCGGATGATACGCCGCGCGGCGATGGTGCTCGGCCGGATGATAGGGGGAAAGGAATCCGGCGAACAGTACCGCAGTGTATAACACAAGCAGGACGGTGAAGCCTACTCGTCCCAGGCGGTGTTTCATTATTCCTTTTATCAGTGATCTCTTCATTGTCCTGTCACGGGTCTCGGGTCACGCGTCTCGTGTCATATGCGACTCGCGACACGGGACACACGACGCACGACTCATTGATGATATCTTATCCTCGGATCAACCACTACCAGCAGCACGTCCGCTACCAGGTTACCTATTATCAAAAGCACTGAACTCATTACAAAGCCCCCCATCACCAGATACAGATCCTGGCTCAAAACAGCATCGAGCATCAAGCGGCCCAGCCCCGGCCAACTGCAGATTATCTCCACCAGCGCCGCGCCCGAAAGCAAGGCGGAAAGCTCATATCCGAATATCGTCACCAGCGGGTTAATAGCGTTGCGCAAGGCGTGTTTATAGACCACCACCCTCTCCGGCAGGCCCTTGGCCCGCGCGGTAGTAATATACTGCTGGCCCAATACCTCCAGCATGCTGCCGCGCAGGATACGTTGGTAGTAAGCCAAGGCGGAAGTGGAGAGAACGATGGTCGGAATGATCAGGTGACGCAGGTAGTCCCAAATACCGCCAAAAAAGCCCAGCTCGGCATGTGCGGGACTGATCATACCACCGGTCGGCAGCCAGCCAGTTCGCGCGGCGAAATAGATCAGCAGCAGCGCGAAAAAGAACCCGGGGATGGACATCCCCAGAAAGGCCAACACTGAAAACACTTGGTCCCCCAGCTTACCACGGTGCACCGCGCAGTAAATACCCATGGGAATAGAAAACACCCAGGTCACCAGCAGCGCGGCCAGCGAGAGGATCAACGTATTGAGCACGCGCGTCCCCACCAGATGCACAACCGGCGCGCGGTAGGAAAAAGAATAGCCAAAATCCAGGCGAATCACCCCCCAGAGCCATTTGAAATACTGTACCAGCAAAGGCTGATCCAGACCGTATTCACTGCGCAGATCCTCTATTATCTCCGGCGGGATCTGCGGATTCATCGCCATCTGGCTGAGAAAGTCGCCGGGGGCAAGCTGCATTATCAGGAAGGATACCAGCGTAATGCCGATTATCAGCGGGATCATCTGTAAGAGGCGTTTAACTATATATAGCCACATGATCAGTATTCAGTATCTGGTATCCCTGTACCATTCACGTTAGTACGCTCAGGTGCAGGGCCCTGAGCGAACAAAGTGAGTCGAAGGGCTAGTATTTAGTCGCTGCAAAAACTATGCCTGCCACCCAGTGAACAGATACTAGCATAATAGCCTGCCGGCCTCAAGAGGTGAGCAACTTGCCTTGCTTACTAGATACTGTTTTTATGGTAGTATGTATCCCATGCTTAAAAACACCTTCACCCACATCCCCACTATCGGGCCAAAGACAGAACAGGAACTTTGGCGTGCCGGGCTTACCTCATGGGATAAACTAGCCGCGATGAAAGACCTGCCGCTTTCCGCCGCCAAACAGGAGCTATTGATAGATACGATCGATCAATCCCAGAAGCACCTCGTCGCGGAAAACGCGGCTTATTTCTACAAAAGTCTGGCCGCCAACCAACAGTGGCGAATGTTTCCGCATTTCCGCCACTCCATCGCTTATCTCGACATCGAAACCACCGGTCTGGGCAACCCGGGTGACTATATCACGACCATCGCCCTATACGACGGCAAGACTATCCGCCACTACGTCCACGACGATAATCTGATGGATTTCAAGAATGACATCAGCGAGTATCAGATGCTGGTCACTTATAACGGCAAGATGTTCGACCTGCCCTTCATCCGCTCTTATCTGAACGCGCCGATGGAGCAGGCGCATATCGATCTGCGCTTCCCCTTGGCCAGCCTGGGATACCGCGGCGGCTTGAAAGCCTGCGAGAGAACATTGGGTATCGAGCGCGAGGATGTGGAAGATATCGACGGTTACTTCGCCGTCCTGCTCTGGCATGACTACAATAACAACGGAAATAAGAAAGCCCTGGAGACCCTGCTGGCCTATAATATTATGGATACCGTCAATCTGGAAATGCTGGCCGTCCTCACTTACAACAAAAACCTGGAGGGAACTCCTTTTGAGGAAAGCCACCGCCTGCCGCTGCCGACGCGACCGGAGACACCTTTTGCAGCGGATGCAGATACCATTAGGAAGATAAAAAGGGGTTCGGCCTACTCATACTAGGTATGAGATGACCCTCATTCTTCGCTAAGATCAGGAGTTACAAGGTTGAGCAGGTTTAAGGGTTATAAAGTGGTCTGCTTCGTAGCTCGAAGTTCGTAGCTAGTAGCTCGTTGCTTCCCAAGATTAGCAGTTCGTACTAACCAATTCATTTCTTCAACCACTTATTCATCACCGCGCAAGCGGCAAGGTCCCCCGTCACGTTTACCGCAGTACGCGACATGTCCAGGATACGGTCAACGCCGATTATCAGCGCGATGCCACCGGGAGGTACACCAATGGTCTGGAGGATGGTAGCGAGAATGACGATGCCCACGCCGGGCGCGGAGGGCGTACCGATGGAGGCACCAACCGTGGTGATCGTCAAGAGGATCAGGCTGGCCAGGGTAAGCTCGATGCCAAATACCTGCGTGAGAAATACGGCCGCGATCACTTGGTAACAAGCGGTACCGTCCATGTTGACGGTAGCGCCCAGAGGCACGATAAACTGGGCGATGGCCGGCCTAATACCCAACTTCTCCTCCGCCGTCTTAATGGAAAGAGGCATCACCGCCGCGGAACTTGAGGTAGAGAAAGCAAGCAGTTGCACCTCACGAATGGCCCGCAAAAACTCCAGGGGCGAGCGCTTGGCGAAGACAGCCGCTATCACCAGATACCAACAAAGCACGATGAATAGGCCAAGCAGGACAGTGCCGACATAGACGGACATGCCAAGCAGAGTGGCTAAGCCCACCTTTATTGTCACCTGGCTTAAAAGCCCAAAGACAGCATAGGGCGCCAGCATCATCGCCCAGCTGACTACCTTCATAGATACCTCGCGCAGTGAGTCAAGCATATCCAGCAGGGGCTTGGCACGCGTCTCCGCTATACCTACCAGGGCGATGCCCATCAGGATGGCAAAGATCACCACCTGGAGCATCTGGCCTTCAAGCGCCGCGCCGAGAGGGTTGGTGGGGATTAGCGAGACGATGCGTTCGGGGAGCGAAATAGATTCTGCTGCCCCCACGGGCGCCGCAACCGCTTCAGCCTTCACTCCGCCCATCGCACTGCTGATCAGTTCGCTGTCCACATACTTGCCGGGCTGTATCAGCATGGAGAGGCTGATGCCGATGACCACAGCAGTGGTCGCCATCACGGCAAAATACGGGAAGATGCGCAGAGAGATTCGCTTGAGGTATGCAGGGTCGCCGCTGGATGTCAGCCCGAGGATGATCGAGGAGAGTATCAGCGGGATCACCACCATTTTTACCAGGGCGAGGAAGACGTAACCCGGCAGGGCTAACCAGCCGGAGATAGCGTAGGCGTTCTCTTCGCTAACCAGGGCCGCTCCCGAGGGGGAGAGCAAGAGCCCCGTGGTAATGCCCAACAACATCCCGGCAAGGATCTGCGCCCAGAGACGCGTCTTGACCAGGAGTTGGAGACTGCCTACCAGTTGTTTCAGTTTTTTTCTAGGCATTTGGTGCGTATAGCGTAAAGCTAGTATCTAGCCGCAAATTTTGAATTTTTAATTCTGAATTCCTCATCCAGCCCCCCGTATCCTGTTTCCGGTATCCTGCACAATTCCCACAACCGCCCCTACTTGAAACTTTGAACCTTCAACCTGCAACCTGAAACAAAATTTCTGTAAATACTAGCCAACACCCAGTTCCTGCCGCAGCTTCTCAAAGCCCCTCCGGTAGACGTCCAGCTTCGGCTCCGTCACATCCTCGGGCAGGATAAGGAAACTGCCGCCGTGCCAGGTGTTACCCTGCTCCAGGAACTCCGCCAGCTTGCGCTGGATGGAAGTATCACGAGGCAGTTTGGCGGGGTCCGCTCCCTTCACCGGGCAAAGGAATATGAACCAGAGACAATCCGGGTCGGGCCGACTGGGGTAGAGATAGGAAGCGTGCTGCAACAGCATCGGGTTGCTATCCTCGGGCAACACCTGCGCCAGGCGCGGGTCCGCGAACCAAGTGGTGACGATAAGCGCCTGCCAAGGACGGTCAGGGTGGTGCTTCTTGAAGAAAGCGGGCGCCTGCTTAAAGCTCGCTACCATACCCTCCCAGTCCATCTTGCCTCCCGCGGGGATGTGCAGGTCGAGCACCGTCTCCCCCGCCTTGAGATAGGACGTCCAGTCAGGGCGGGGCAGGCGCACTTCCTTCTTTACATAGTAACCTGAAGGATCCACCGGGTAACCCGTAACCACATCGTCCGTTTCCTTCAAGCTCGCCGTCCAACCGCCCTCCTCACCCACCAGACGCAGACCGTCATCACCCACTCTTGTGCCGTCCTCGGCCAGGGCGAGTACAACGCCGTCCTGCTCGCGCCGCCAAACGCTCACTCCACCGCCGTAGGGGTGCAATTGATACTCAAAACGCCCCAGCTTGACGTAAGGCGTGGAAATATAGGTGGCCAGCCAGGGAAACTGGTTTTCGTAGATGCCGAGCTCGCCCCGGCCACGCTTGTGGTTCTCCTCAAAGCCAGGGATCTGCCCCAGCGTATCGTCGGTAACCGCGGGCGGGTAGCCGAGCTTCTCGTGGTAAGCTTTCAAGCGCGGCGGCCACTCAAGCGACAAGAGCAGATAGAATAGTCCCGCTTGCTTGCCCAGCCGTTTCAGCAGTGACGGCGCGCCCCAGGGAACGCCCTTCTCGGGCACAACGAAGACGCGCCAGTACATATACCAGGCGAAAGCGCTAAGCTCGGCGTCCCGCTCCACCTCCGCCGCCACGGCGGCAAGCAGCTCGATGTGATCATCGGAAAGCTTAGCGTCCTTCACCCGCGCGGGCAAAACTTCCTTATCCAGGAATGGCAACAAGCCATGCGGCATCGCCTCCATCGCCTCCTGCCAGTATTCGGGGTTGCCACCGTAGGCGTCAGGCTCCTTTATCGCCGCAAGCACCTTTTTTATATTAATGTGGTCCAATTTCGAATCCTTGTCACGCTCCTACAACGACAAACTTGGAACTTTTAACCTTCAACCCGCGACCCACTTATCTTTTATTAGTTTATTCTATCACCCTAAAGCAGTCATTTTCAGCTCAACACAAAGTCTATGTGTCAGTCTTAAGGTAGCAAATATACTAAGGATGAGCAATGAATAGTTCTCATCTTGGTTATTAACGGTATCTATTAGAGCAAGCGTTTAGCTTGCATGCCCCGTGTTACCGGGGGCACTACTGAGTCACTGACTAAATATGTGGGAACCATTTTCCGCCCCCGGTAATAAACATCGCAGTCAATGATGTTCGCTTAACCATGAAAAGAACATCACTGGATCAGCTCAAGCAGGATCCCTATTACTCTAAAGTATCAGAATAAAACATTGAACCGCAAACTTGCGTGACGTATAATTAAGATATGCTTAAAGTTACAAATCAAGTCCTTGATGAAATGGTAAAAGCTATCGTAGATGAGGTTACTCCGGAACAGGTCATCCTCTTCGGTTCTCACGCTTCCGGAGACGCGAATGTCGATTCGGACATAGACTTCCTCGTCGTAGAGCGAAAAACGTTTGGGCCGAAGAACAGTCGACGCGAAGAAATGAGTCGCATCCGAAAAGCATTATCCAGTTACCGTATCCCCAAAGATATCCTAGTCTATAGCACGAGTGAAGTTGAAAAATGGCGTTGTTCCGTTAATCATATTATCGCTCGTTGTCTGCGTAAAGGGAAAGTGCTATATGAAAGACATTAAGCACGCTCAGGCGATGTTTGACATAGCCGCCAATGACTTGAAAGCTCTCAAGGGCATGGATGACGTTGATACTTTTACCAACGCAATTTTCGGGTTTCATGCCCAGCAAGCGGTTGAAAAAACAGCTAAGGCCTGGTTGAGCATATCCGGCATTGAGTATCCCAAGACCCATGATCTCGGAGAACTTTTCGCCTTACTTGATGAAAATGGCGAGCAGGTTCCCGATAGGTTCCAACCGTTGAAGGATTTGACTGATTTTGCCGTTCAACTCCGTTATGATACCTCAGAAATCACAAAAGAATCTCTCGACAGATCTTCTGTTCTGCGTGATATTTTAAAGTTCGCGGAACACGTAAAAGGACTCCTGAATAGTTAACCTCTTCTTGCCTCTAGAATGGCTATCGACGAGAAAAACGATCAGCCCTACTGCGTTCTCGCACAAGACCAGGGCTCATTTAAATACTTTCAACTTTACCACCGAAGGTATGACCACCTGACCACCGTGCCTCCGTTTTCACTTGGAACTTTTAACCTTCAACCCGCGACCCACTTATCTTTTATTAGTTTATTCTATCACCCTAAAGCGGTCATTTTCAGCTCAACACAGGACTAGAAACCATAAATCATCGAGCCCTGGATCCTATTGATTTTACCTTCCACCCCATCAGCATATTGCGTAATAAAACACTGATGCTCTAGACCATAGGTCAGGTTCTGCGCGGCTTTATACTTTAAGTTAGCGTAGTGCATTACGTTCTGATGCCAGAGCCTGTTCCCGTCCTCGTCGATGTACGCTTGGCGATCAGGATATACATCATCAATGCCGGCGCCGCCGGTGGCCGACAGCTTATCACTGAGTTTTATCACACCTTCCAGCCAACCGCCCCTGGTGCGGACTTCCGAACCATCAGAAACACCGATCTTGCTGCCTGCCATAAAGTCTTCCAGCTTATAGCCCCTGTAACCTTCGCCGTTTATCGATAACCATGGGCAAAGTTTCAGCTTCATTCCGGTGGTCTGCGCCGAGATCTCCAGCTCAGCCCCATCACTCTGGGCCGTGCCAAAAATACCGGCGTAATAAACATTTACGGAAACGCCGCCTACCATCCGTTCGATGCCGAGCAGTCCGCCGCACACCGGATAACCGCTTGTTTCCTGCGCGTCATCTTGAGCATCTATCGCACCGAGCTTGAGGGTCACTTTACCCGCGGAACTCTTGGCGCAATTCGCCGATAATACCACCTGCGGATGACGACTGCCGATATTACCGGCGTGCCAGCCGTAACCATCATTGAGGCTGCCGATCCCAAACGGCGAGAAAAAGTCCCAGGTTTGCCCGGCCAGCAGCGACCACTTAGTATAGCTAACGGTCAGGAAAGCCTGCCTGAGTCTTAGATCATAGTCGGAGCTGTCCCAGAAATCAGCCTCGATCTTACCGGTCACCTTCCCCGACTCTCCCAGCTGAGTACCGTCAAATATGAAACCGATCCTGCTCCAGTTTGCCGTGATATTAAATTCATTATCATCCACGGCATCACCTTCCCAGGGAGCATTCATAATCAATGTATCCCCGACAGAATCGTTAAAAACCGCGTCGGCTTTGATGAAACCGTATAGTTTCAAACCAACAGGAACCTTGGTCAGAACCGTTGCCTCTTCTTCAACGTCCGCCGCCTGCAACACGGCAGCCGGCAACATGACCAACCCAGCCAGAACCGCGATAATCAGGACCTTATTATGTCGCATAATCATCTCCCCGTTCTATCAACTAGCGGTCTTTAAACTTTGTTTCTTCTGAGTCATTAACGAAACGATTATTATCGTTATAAAACTTAACGGTATTGAAATGATCCCCGGATTACTAAACGGGATCAGCGCGGTATCCGGATCAAGTCCATAACGCACGTACATACTCGGCGATATCAAAATCAAGCCGAGCGCTGAAACGATACCAACGATGATCGAAGCCACGATGCCTTTGGCCGTGGTCTTTTTCCAGAACAAGACCATAAGGATACCGGGCAAATTAGCGGAAGCAGCTACGGCAAAGGCCCAGCCAACCAGGAATGAAACATTCATCCCTTTAAAGAGGATCCCTAAGACTATCGCGATAACCCCTACGACTACAGCCGCGATCTTACCGGCGACTACCTTTTGATGTTCTGACTTAATCACCCCTGCATAACGATCCATCAGGTCATGGGCAACAGCGCCGGAGGCAGCGACAATAAGTCCGCTCACTGTCCCCAGCACCGTGGCAAAGGCAATCGCTGAGATCATCGAGAACAGGAAGGTACCGAACGACTTGGCCAACAACGGCGCCGACATGTTACTCGTGGTCACATTCAGTACGCCGCTGACCATCGCGCCTAACCCCATGAATAATGTTAGCACATAAAAGAAACCTATCGCGGCAATCGCGATAATCGTAGATTTCCTGGCACAGGCAGGCGTTTTCACCGTGTAGTACCTGATCAGAATATGCGGCAAAGCCGCGGTGCCAAAAAATAAGGCCAGCATCAAAGAAATGAAGTCCAAACGCTCCACCAGCGTCCCCTCTACCTTGAACTTAATCCCTGGCCGCATTATTTTATTCCCCGGGGTAGTCACCGCATAATAAACGGACACATCATCCCCGCCGTCCTTGAAAGCAAGCTTCTCCCACCGCTTGACAATAGTATCTTTATTGGTAAATTTAGCCAGAAAACCAAAAGGGCTCACGCTTCCTGTTTCGGCTTGCTTACCACTCTTGCCTTCGATCTTTTCAAGATTCCCCACCTGACGAAGCTGATTTTCCTTGGACTTAGGCATGCCGTTTACCAGCATCTGCCCGCCGGCAACCGCGACCTCGGACTGCGTCTCCTGAAGTACGACCGCTCCATCCGAGTTAATGTCCTTTAACCACCAGCTTGTAACTCCAGCTTTAGCAAGCTTAATAAAGGTCTTATCTTTAATAGCAACCTCTCCCTGCTTGAGATACGAAGCATCCAACGGCTTAACCTCACCGGCCTGATTCACCGTCTCAAGTGTCGCGTATTTATAAAACGGGACCGCACCACCTTGGTCCGGCTCAGTATTCAAGCCGCGAACAAAAAGAGCAATACAAAGTATTAAAGAGAACACTATCAGAAGAGCCCCCTTAAGAAATTGAACATAGGTAGTTGAAGTCATACCGGCGGTCGCTACTATCGTGATAACTATCGCTCCAACCATTATCACCCCCACATAGTGCGGCAATCCCAGTAGTGGGGTTACTAACACACCCGCCCCGACCATCTGCGGAATCAGATAAAAGATCGACACGACTAACGTACTAATGGCCGCGAAGATCTTGATCCCCCTCGAATTAAATTTAGCGTCAAGCGCGTCAGCAAAAGTAAATTTGCCCATACGTTTCAACGGCTCCGCGACTACAAAAAGAGCAACGATCCACCCCGCTAAATAGCCGATGGAATAGAGAAATCCATCGAAACCGACCACCGCGATCATACCGCAGATGCCCAGAAAGGAAGCGGCCGAAAGATAATCCCCGGCAAAAGCTATACCGTTTACAGCCCAGTGAATCTCTCCGCCTGCGGCAAAATAACCGCTGGCGCTCTTGGTTTTATTGGCAAAGTAAAAAGAAAGCCATAGGACAGTCCCTACAAAGAGAACAAATAAAACAAAAGGGAGGTATGTCATTTTTCACCACCCTTTTCATTTTCAGCAATTTTACGGCATTTTTCTTCTTCCCTACCACACATCGAGTTATATATGAGGGCAAGAATTAAAGCAAAAATAATCAGGCCAAACCCGTAAACAACCGCCAGATTAAGCCCGAAAAATACGATTTTCTCCATGGATAATGGGCTAATGACATTCACGACCACAAAACCAGCGTAAATTGCGGTATATAAAATAAACATCCTCACTCCAAGACGCGCCTTATACTCCACGGCATAGTCCGGGCCACAATCTCCGGATGGTTCATGTAACATTTGCTGCTCCTTTTCCGTTTTAAAACAGTGAACGTAAAACCTCCCAAGTAATGACGTGGCATCACTGAGAGCAAAAACAACCGATTGCCGTAAAACAATGTCTCAACGATTAGATCCAGAAGACAAACCTCAGGTGAGTAAATTGCCCCCATCAAATAATATGGAATTAGTCCAAACGAAACTCACTATCGGCTATTTTCCCGTTCACCTCTACCTCAGAAAACACCATCTCCATCGCCATCTTCATACTCATACCGCCCTGCTCCATATCCATGGTCATTTCTATCCGCTCGGGGATCCAGACGCTAGTCTTTGCTTCATAGGTCATGGTCGTAGTCATCATCTTCGTGCCCGCGGCGTCATAGACGTCCATGCCAGTCAAAACACCTTTTTTCATATCCACCTGAACGATCGTCTTCTTGAAGGGCATGTTCTCCATCCCCCGCACCCCTTCGCCGAAGAAACCGTCCACCGCCAGCGTGACAAGATCCCCGTCCCGGGAGACTATCTTACATTTACTCTTCAACTCCTCGGGGATTTTCCATGAATCCATCGGCAAACGGGCCACCTGCTCATCCACGGGTACCGGCTGCACCGTTCCGTCTGAACCCTTATGCACCGCCTGCTTGCCGTCAAAAGCGTAGACCGTCTCCTGCGGCGGCGCCCCCATCGCCTCCACCACTGTCGTCATCCTGACCTTGTTGGGTTTCTTAAAAACCATACTCATCTTCTGGTTCATCGCCGGTTGCGGCGGGCTACCGCCCATAGACATGGTCATCTTCGTCTGCGACACCAAACGTATTGTCTCTATCGACTGCTGGTTCTCTTCCAGCATGGCGAAGACGTCATCAACGCTGAGCGCGGTTAAGCAGGAAGAAGTAAGCAGCAAGCCGCATAGAAGCAAGCTAGGATAGATTTTTTTCATAATTGTTCTCCTTTTAATTCGCAGTTCGTAGCGCGTAGTTCGTAGCTCGCTGTCTACTGACTACTGACCACAACGTTCGACGTTTGACCTTCGACGTTCAGACCTTTGACATTTGGACTACCGACCCCTGCCCACCGTTTTCATAACTCAGAATTCATAATTCAGAATTCCCTATCCAGCCCCCGTTTGCACACCCCTACTTAATGTATATTTCCTCAATGTTATGAAAGATGCCGCCATAAGCGGTAGGCTGCAAGTTCACAAATCTGTCACGCACCGCATAGAGCGACGCCTGATTGATGGTATAGATGACCGGCAATTGCTCCGCAACGACTTCTTGCCAACGGTAATATATCTGTTGTCTTTTCTCTTGGTCCAACTCCTGAGCGCCCCGCTCAAAAAGTTCGTCTATCTCCGCTTCCCAGACGGTAGCCGGACTCTTCTGCAGTGGATGCCACAGGTGCAGCGAGCCGGATGAATGCCAAAGGTTTTTCCCGCCGTGCGGCTCAACGCCGCCGGTAAAACCAATGATCATCGCCTGCCAGTCAAAACTGCTGTTAAGATGCGTCACTAGGACATTAAAGTCTATCGGCTTGAAATCCACCTGCACACCCAGCTTGGCCAAATCGTCCTTGATCATCACCCCCAGATCCTGCCGCACCGTGTTACCGCTATTGGTCAACAACATAAATCGAACCGGGTTACCGTCGCGGTCCTCGCGCACCCCGTCGCCGTCACGGTCGATCATCTCCGCTTTGCGCAGATAAGCCTTTGACTTTTCCAGGTCATACTCGTATTTACGGACATTAGGATTATGGAATATCTTATTTGCGACCGACGCGGCCGAGTGTTGAGGATACCCCTGGCCAAAGGCAATGTTATCTATCATACTTTGCTTGTCCATGGCGTGGGCCATCGCCCGCCGGAAATTGAGATCGGTAAACCATTTATACTTAGCGCGCGCTAGATGATCCGGATTTTGATTAAAAGCGAGAAAGAGCGTTCCCGTAGCAGGCCCCGCATCATATATAGTGAAATTCTCCTGTGCTTCTTTTGGCTGCAGGGTCATGTAGTCCTCGCCGCGCATGCTGAAAGCGTCTATCTCGCGGTTAAGAAATTTGATGGGGTGTGTCTCAAGACTAGGCACGATTAGCACTACGATCTCTTCAATATACGGCAGCCGTTCCCCCTCCTCGTTCAGCTGCCAGTAGGAAAGATTACGGCGATATACCAGACGCTGTCCGGACTTGTATTCGACCAGTTTATAGGGCCCGGTGCCGATAAGCTGCTCAGGCGGGGTGTCCACGCCCCAGGTAGAGGTAAACTTCCCTGCCTTTACTGACTCGGCCAAGATATGCTGCGGCAAGATAGACTCACCCACGTAACGCAGAAAAGGGGCAAAAGGCTTAGGCAACGTAAAACGCACCCGGAAATCATCCAGTTTCTCCACCTTGATCGCTTGGCCCTCGATGGTCAGTACATCCCTGGCGCTGTTGGGAACCGCGGGATTATAGACCAGCTTATTAAAAGTAAAAACCACGTCATCGGCAGTAAAGCGCTCGCCATCGAACCAAAGAACATCCTCGCGCAATTTAAAATCCCAGACCTTCCCGTCCTCGGAATGCGTCCAGCTCTCAGCCAATTTCGGCCTTACCTCAGCGGTCACGCCGTCGGTATCGGTCAACCCTTCAAAGAGGTAAGCCAGTGCGTTCGTGGTACTCGTCTCCTGCGCAATGATCATGTTAAAAGACTTGGGATCGGAGAGCGTGGCCAAAGTCAAACGGCCGCCATATTTGCCCACCTGCCGCAGTTCGTCAACCTTCGGCTTCTCAGCGGATTGCTTGTTGCAACCTGCGATCGCAACCAGCAGGATGAACGAAAGAACAGCTAGCTTACTTTTCAACGTTTACCTCCGTGTTTAGGACTCGTATGCCCGGGAACATCACCCTCTCCCCTCAAGGGAGAGGAAATCCATACCCTTATAACTCAGAATTCCCTATCCAGCCCCCTGTATCCTGTTTCCTGTGTACCGCGTACCTTCTTCATAATTCATAACTCATAATTCAGAATTCTCATACTACTGCGCCCCACAGCACTTCTTATACTTCTTACCGCTGCCACAGGGGCACGGGTCGTTGCGGCCGACCTTTGGTTGATCGCGCTTAAAGGTAACTCCGCGCGGACTGTCACCGCCGGCCTGCTGCGCGGCCTGCCAGTCCTCCTGGGAATATCCCTCTGCGCCGCCGGGCATCTGCTGTTGTTGGGGCGGCGGTTGTTGCTGCTGACGGTAGCGGCGCGGATCAAATTCAGCCTTCTCCTCCCGGAATTTAGAAGCAAAGACATGCCGCGCTTCACTGATCTCACCGTGCACCTGAACCAGACAAAGCGTACGCAGAATGTTTTCCTGCAAATGCACGATCAGCTCCCCGAACATCGCAAAGCCTTCCTTCTTGTACTCGATTATCGGATCCAGTTGCCCGTAACCGCGCAGCCCGATACCTTCCTTGAGCGAATCCATAGCGTAAAGATGATCCTTCCACAAAGAGTCCAATTCCTGCAGGATCATCTGGCGCTCCAGATGGCGCATCACCTCGGCGCCCAGATCGTCTCCCTTTTTATCAAAAACCTCACGGAACCTTTTAACCAGTTCCTCTTTCAGGACATCGCGCTTCATACCCCGTTGATCTTCCTCGGAGAGAATGACATGCGGCAAGCGGTGGCTCTCCAGCCAAACGTTAAGCCCGTCCCAGTTCCATTCTTCCGGATATGTTTTCGCTGGCGCATAGCTAGCGACTTTATCCTCGCAAACTTCCTCCATCATCACCTGCACTCGTTCTTTCTGCTCCGCGCCGTCCAAGATGGCCTGACGCCTGCCATAAACCACCTCGCGCTGCCGATTCATCACGTCATCAAACTCCAGCAGGTGTTTACGGATGTCGAAGTTGTGCTGTTCCACCTTCGTCTGGGCGCGCCGAATGGCCTTGGACACCCAGGGGTGTTCTATCACTTGGCCGTCTTCCAGGCCCAGTTTGTCCATCATACCAACCATACGCTCCGAGCCAAAAATACGCATCAAGTCGTCTTCCATCGAGACAAAGAAACGACTCTCGCCGGCGTCGCCCTGGCGGCCGGAACGGCCACGCAACTGGTTATCTATGCGCCGCGCCTCATGCCGCTCGGTACCGATAACCTTTAGACCGCCCACCTCCTTCACCCCTTCGCCCAGTTTGATATCCGTGCCGCGACCGGCCATATTCGTAGCCACGGTAACCGAGCTTTTCTGTCCCGCCAGCGATATTATCTCCGCTTCCCGGCCATGGTTCTTGGCGTTGAGGATCTCGTGTTTGACACCCTGCCGACTCAGCATCTTACTCATCTTCTCGTTACGTTCCACCGAGACCGTACCCACCAGCACCGGCTGGCCTTTTTCGTTCGCCCGCTTTACCTCCTTGATAATGGCCTCGTCCTTCTCCCGCACCGAACGGTAAACGGCGTCGTCGATGTCCAAGCGGACCATCGGCTCGTTTGTCGGCACGACCGCCACGTCCAGCTTATATATCTCGCCGAGCTCCTCCGCCTCCGTCGCGGCCGTACCGGTCATACCAGAGAGCTTTTCATACATACGGAAATAATTCTGGATAGTGATCGTGGCCAGGGTCTGGTTCTCTCGTTCTATCTTCACCCGCTCCTTGGCCTCCACCGCCTGGTGCAGGCCGTCCGACCAGCGGCGCCCGGGCATCAGCCGCCCAGTGAACTCGTCCACGATCATCACCTCGTTGTCCTTGACCACATAGTGCACATCCCGTTTATAGATGACGTGTGCCACTAGTGCCTTGTTGACATGGTGCACCAGTTCTATGTTTTCTCCCTCGTAAAGGTTATCCACACCCAGCAGTTTTTCCGCCTTGGTAACGCCCTTTTCGGTCAAGGTGGCCGTCTTGGCTTTCTCGTCTATAGTATAGTCCTCGTCCCGATTAAAGCGCGGCATGATATTATTTATCTGAGAATACTTTTCCGTCGCCTCTTCAGCGGGACCGGAGATGATCAGCGGCGTCCGCGCTTCGTCGATCAGGGTGTTATCTACCTCGTCAACGATAACGAAATGCCTGCCCTTCTGCTGCACCTGAGCGTCCTTATGCGGCGCCATATTATCACGCAGATAATCAAAGCCAAACTCGGACACTGTGCCGTAGGTAACATCAGCGTTATAAGTAGCCTGCCGCTCCTCAGTTTCCATACCGTGCTTAAGACAGCCAACGGTCAGCCCCAGAAATTCGTAGATATTACCCATGCCGAGAAAATCGCCGGCGCCAACACTGCCGCACTCGGCAAGATATTCGTTGGTCGTAACCAGATGCGCTCCCCGGCCGGTCAAAGCATTAAGATAAAGCGGCAAAGTAGCTACCAGGGTCTTTCCTTCCCCGGTCTTCATCTCAGCGACTTTACCCTCGTGTAATATAACACCACCCATCAACTGCACGTCAAAATGCCGCTGCTTGATAGTGCGCCGGCCGGCCTCGCGCACCAGGGCGAAAGCTTCCGGCAGGATATCGTTCAACGCGTCTTCCTCCTGATCGCCGTGCGCCAGCTGCTGCTTGATGCGCCGCCGGAACTCAGCCGTCTTGGCCTGCATTTCCCCGTCCGAAAGCTTGCGCATCTCCGCTTCCAAAGCATTGACGCTGTCCACTATCGGCTGCAAACGTTTCACCTCGCGCTCGTGCTTGGTGCCGAATATTTTCGCCAGTAATTTCATTACCATAGTTTATGCTCCTTCGTTGTCGCTGGTCGCCGGTCGCTAGTCGCTGGTGGATCAAGGCAAAACGCACTAGAGACAAGAGACTAGCGACTAATAAATAGTATATGAAAGATAAAACACCCCGTCCCTGTTCTGCCGCAAAGCTCGCCCCTCCATCAAATATAGTATCATACTAATCTTCCGTTTAACATTAAGCTTGAAACGAAAGCCATAGGCAACCCCCTGGCGGGCGACCTGCCGCAGGTAACCCCGACGGCAATAGACGTTTTCGCCGATAACCCCGACGTCATAGCTGCCAACAAGCTCTATCCGGTCAAAGTAAAGCCCCCAAATCTTGCCCACGGGTTCCGTGGCCTTGTAGGAGAGACGAACCTCCACCCGCTGACTGACAACATCCTCCCCCATGAATTCGTCTACCGCGTAACCACGCAAGTTGCGAAAGCCGCCCAGACGATAATGATCCAGATAAGGCACCGCTTCACGCTCGGCGCTGATCCGCCGCTTGTAAGGAACCGCTCCGTAAAGACCTTCCAGCGCAATGATCAGGTTCTTTCCCGGTGCCACTTTATTCTTTTTTTTCTTCTTACTTTTCCGCTTTTTCTTCTCTTTCGGCTCGGCATCTTCGGCGGCGAAAAAACGCAAGCCGAAATATTTACGCAGTCCCATTTCGGCCTTGTTGTAACGGTAATCTCCGTCCAGTTCCTCAGTAGCCTGCTTGAAACTCACCCAGTACATAGTACCCGCGCGCGGGTCGCTGCCATTGTCGCGAGAATCATAAGCCAAACGCGTCGTGCCGCTATTGAGCGTAGACTTATCATAGTCTACAGTCTCTTCCACCAACGGCACCATGAAATGCTGCTCACTTGAAAGCGTCATGCCAATGCTGTAAAACCTGCCCAGACGCCGCCAATATCCCCCTTCACCGCCGCGCTTGCGGGCAATAAAACGGCTATCGGAAAAAACCTTCTCAAAATCTATACTGTCAAAAACAGACAGGCCGATGTTGTTTCTGCCGAAAACATACGAGTATTTAATGCGATAGTCTATGTCACTATTGACAAAGTTGTATTTTGATGTAGCCGCCAAAGATATACCGCCGCGATTAAGCACTTCCACATTCATGCGAATGCTGCCGTCGGGCAGGATGAAGGTGGTCTGGGGATTGACCTGCAGTTCGCTGATCCTCAGCTTGACCGGCAATTTGGACGCCGTCTGCTCCTTTAGTTCATCCTTAACGGTCTTGGCATTACCAGTCAATCCACAGATTACACAGATTACACAGATTATGCTTTTTCTAAAGTCCAACTCCACAGGTTCCCTCCTCAACAATAACTTGATTCCGTCCGAAAACCCTCCTCGCGAAAATGGTTTTTCAACAAAATCAACTTAAAAACCGTCCCCTAACGTCCGTCGCCAATAAGCCGGTGGAAGGTCTTCAGTTGGTTATCAGTCGCCAGCACCACCAACTGGTCCCCTTCCTCCAGGCGGTCGTCAGGCCCGGGGCTGGATAACAGCGCCCCGGCCCGGCGCTGAATAGCCAGGATATGCGCGCCGCTCTGGCGACGCGGGTCCGCTTCAGACAGCGTCTTGCCAACAAGCGGGGAATCCTCGGGAACTTCCACTTCCGATATATTAAACTTCAATCCGCCACAGGTCATCACTGTTTCCATGTAATCCACCGTGGTCGGCCGCATCAATGAATCCACCAGGCGGCGACCGCATATCTCATAGGGCGATATAACCACATCGGCACCGGCCCTTTTCAGCTTAGCCACACTCTCGGTGGTATTGGCCCGCGCGGTTATCTTCAACTTGGGACTGACGCTACGTGCCGTAAGCGTGATGAAAACGTTCTCGGCATCTTCCCCAACCACGGAAATAAGCCCGATGGCCTGCTTGATCCCCGCCCGCAGCAGCACCTCCTCTTCATCAGCACTGCCCTGGACATAAGCGCCCGACGCCGGCCAGTCATCCGGGGGAGGTTCACAATCCACCACGACAAAAGGCTCCCGGCGTCGCCGCAGAACAACAGCTACCTCTCGCCCCATACGGTGAAACCCACATATAATATAGTGATTTTTCATACTCTTCATCTTTCTCTCCCTGGCACGTTTGATAAACAACTCACGGAAACTCCCGTCCGCGATAAATACCGCGAAAGATCTCGCGGCATGAAAAAAGATCCCTAATCCTACGATGATCAAGATAATGGTAAAAACCTGTCCGGCAGTAGAAAGCGGATGCACCTCGCGGTATCCTACCGTAGCCAGGGTGATCACCGTCATATAAAGGGACTCGAGAAAGGTCCACCCCTCCAGAAACGTATACCCCAGCACCCCAAAGGCGATAGCGCTGGTAAAAAGCACAAAGATTATATATAGACGTTTCAATGTTTCCTTGCTTTAACTAACCAGCCTTCGGCTGGCAACAGATAAACGTGGCTTGGAGCTCGATGCCGGGTACTCGCGTGGCATTCTACATCCCATGAACGACGATCCCCGAGTTCCTAGTCCCGAGAATTCATAATTCATAACTCAGAATTCAGAATTCCTTTACTACCAGCCCAGTAAAATCCAAACAAAGTAAAACAATAGCAACCCCACGCCAATCGGCACCCCGTATCGCGCCCAGGCACGACTACCAATACCCAGTTTATTGGCGGCGATTATATTGGGGATATTGCCAGGAATAAGTATACCGCCCGAAACAAGCAGGGAAAGCAACGCCGACTTCAACTGCAAGGCGTTAAGTTGGGGGCTGATCTCCGCCGCTGCCAGGGTAGCGTTATCCAGTACCGCCGATATAATGTTAATAAAATACAACGTGTAATGAGGCAGATGGATTACGTACCGATCGATGATCACCGCGTATCCCTCGCCAAGAAACCAAAGCCCGGCTACAAAAAGGTATACCTTTATCGCCCGAATGCAGATACGCCGGGTGTCCTCACGCGGGCCGACATCGAACAAAGTCTGCGTCCTTACCTTTTTGCCGTGCAAAAAACCAGCGGCCACCGCCAAAATCACCACCCCAACCAACACCGGCCATCCCAGAAACCCTACCATAAAGAAAAAACCGGCGTTATATGGCTCCGCCGCCAGCTTACCCACCGCGATGGTAGAAAGCGGCTCTCCCACCGGCGTAAGACAAGCACCCAGTCCGATGGCAAAACAGGCGATAATAGTGAATTCCGTCTCGGTCTTGCGGTCCAGCTTGAGAATACTGATCACCTCTACCAGGATGAGCGCGGCAATGATCGCGGTTATCATACTGCTCAACAAACTCAGTACAAGAACCAACAAAAAGAAAAAGGTATGCCCACTACGCCGCGCCAAAATGTATTCCACCATTTTGGCAATATAACGTTTGCCCCGGGCGAAAACAAACCCGGCCAGCAAAACAGTACCGGCAATCGGTAAGGGATGCGATGTAGCTTCCCGCACTAAGTCAACACTCCACCTGCCGCTAACGCTGACCGCTATTACCCCCATCAAAAACAGGAATATCTCCAGTTCCCGCTCTACACGCGGCACGAGAAACGGTAAAATTAAAATAAAGAAAAGGATTATGAATAGGGCAGTTATCACCATAGAAAGGGGATTTTACAGGGAACAAGGGGGAAAGTCAATTTGATTCGGAACTCGCAACTCGTAGCTCGCAGCTCGTATCTCAATCTCACTGCTTTTTACTTCTTAACTTCAACCAAATACTAACGACGAACGACCAACGACTAATAACTATCTCGGGGCCTGAGTCTTAGGGTTCCTGTTACTCCGTTACACCGTTACTCCCGCACTCCGATACACGCAGTCAATGGGCCGACAGATGTCCCGGTTCCTGAAAGGCCAAGTAGACCACCACCAAATATAGCAACAAAAAAACAACCCCCTGCCAACGACTGAGGCGGCGGCGCGCCAAACTAATGGTAGCCAACAAGGTAATCGCGGTCATAAAGACAAAGGACGGGGTGAGCACGTTCTTCACTTCGATCCCGCCGTGAAAAACAGCGATCAGGGCCAGCGTACCGAGCAACAGACTGTTGTGGTTGACCTTGGAGCCGATAAAATTAGCGATAGATATCTCGGCCAGCCGCGCATCGCGGATGACCGTAAGATAGGCGGTCAGTTTTTCCGGCATCTCGGAGGCAAACGGTCCAATGACAATAGCGATGGTCACCGGACTGACGCCGATCAGCAGCGAAAACTTGATCATCGAATCCACAAACGGCTCCGTCAGGAAAAAGATTATCACCGCACCCATAGCAAGATAAGCGACGCCGCGCCGTAAACCCGGCACCTTAACCCGTCCGCTGGCTTTCTGCTGGCAATGATATTGATAGGCGACCCGCGCCATATGATAAACATAGCCGCCAAAAAGCGCGCAGAGAATGATCCCATCCAGCATACTGAACCCGTCCCCCCACCAAGCCAGAATAAAGGCGATTACCGCCGTAACCGCCAGATAGATGGCGTCATAACGCGTCTCCTTTGAGAGTTTTATCTCTTTTACCGGCTTGCGGCTGATATTGGTAGTGGAAAGCAAAATAATCGAACCGTAACCAAAAGTGATCAGCAACGAGCAAGAACCGACCGCCGAGCCGATGGCCATCGCGTATTTGTCCTTTAAGGCCGCAAAAATAACGAACAAGTATTCGGGCAGGGTGGTGATCAGCGCCAGCACAATACTACCGGTAAAATTAGCGCCGTATTTCTCGGCGAGCCGCTCGGCGCCAATGCTGAGTAACCAGGCGGCAAAAGTCATTACCGCCAACAAGCCTGCGAATTCGAGAATAATATTCATAATCTATGGGGACACGGTACACGGCACACAGAATACGGGTTGGCATCTACCCCAGTGTCCTGTATCCGGTATTCTGTTTCCGGTCATTCTACCATCTTCTTAAACTCACTTTCACCAATAATCGTCAAGTCGAGTTTCTCCGCCTTCACTACTTTATAAGCTGAAGAAACTCGGCTTCACTGATAATCTTTAGGCCGAGTTTCTCTGCTTTCTTGGCTTTACTCCCCGGGTCTTCCCCCGCCACCACGAAATCAACCTTGGCGCTGACCGCCGACACCACCCGGCCGCCCAATGCCCTCACCTTCTCTCCGGCCTGGGGACGCGAATAGTCGGCCAAACCACCGGTAAACAGGAAAACCTTGCCCGAGAGCTTGCCGACCACCCGTTGCGGCGCGTTAAGCGAAAGACCGGCCGCTTTAAGCCGCTCAATGATCAGTTGATTATCCGCATGAGCAAAAAAACTCAGCAACGATTGCGCCACTTCCGGACCAACATCGTTCACCTCGACTAATTCCTCTTCCGCCGCGCGCGCCAGCTTCTCCAAAGAAGAAAAATGCTCCGCCAGCGACTCCGCCGTCTGACGCCCCACGTGCCTGGGCCCCAGCGCGAAAAGCAAGCGCGACATACCATGTCCCTTGGAACGCGCCAACGATTCCTTCAAATTCTCGGCAGACTTTTCCCCCATGCGCGGCAACTCGGCCAGCTTAAGCGGATCCAAACTATAAAGATCCGAAAAATCATTAACCATTCTCTGCTCCACCAGAAGCTCCAGCGTTTGCGGTCCCAGCCCCTCGATATCCATGGCATCCCGCGCCACAAAGTGCTGCAAACGCCTCAGGAACTGGGCCGGACAAGATATATTTAAACAACGATGCACCACCTCGCCTTCAGGCCGCGTCAACGCTCCATGACAGGAGGGACACTTCTCGGGGAAAATAAAGGGCCTACTGTTTGCGTCTCGCTGTTTCTTGGACGGCTCAAATACCTCGACTACCTTGGGGATCACCGCTCCAGCCTTCTCGATCGTCACAACATCGCCTTCCCTAATATCCTTGCGAGCAATCTCGTCCGCATTATGCAGGGTGGCCCTGCTTACTGTACTTCCGGCAATATCCTGCGACACTAATTCCGCAACAGGGGTTATTGCACCCGTACGCCCTACTTGTAGTGTTATCTTTTCGAGCCTCGTCTGCACCTGCTGTACCTCAAATTTATAAGAAATGGCCCAGCGGGGACTCTTGCTGGTAGCACCAAGGCGTTCCTGTTGGGCAAATGAGTTAACCTTCACAACAGCACCATCTACTTCGAACGGGAACGTGTCCCGCGCGCCTTCCAAATCTTTACGGCAATAAGTGGTTACCTGACCGATATCATCAAGTGGCTTGGGATACTCTAACTGTATACGGAAGCCCAACTTATTCACGTGACCAAGTGCATCATACTGGTTATCAACCATGATCGTATCTGATATCAACGTGTAAATATACAGCTTCAATGGTCTTTTCGCCACAATCCCGGGATCCAACAGCTTTAGCGAGCCAGCGGCGGCGTTTCTTGGATTCGCGAAAAGCGGCTCGCCGTTTTGGTCCCGTTCTAAATTTATCTCCTCCAAATCCTTCTTGTCAATATATACCTCGCCGCGAACTTCCAGCGTCTCCTCCCTGGTCAACCGCAGGGGCAAACTCTTGATGGTACGCAGGTTTGCAGTGATATCATCTCCCTTTTTTCCATCGCCACGAGTGCTACCCTGTATCAACACACCCTGCTCGTATTTCAACGCCACCGCCACCCCGTCGTACTTCAACTCCACTATATATTCCGGAGCCTCTCCGCCAAGCCCCTTTTTTACCCGTTCGTCAAACTTAATCAGTTCATCACTGTTATATGTATTGTCCAGACTCATCATCGGCACTTTGTGCCCAACGCTAGCGAATTTCTTGAGCGGCTCGCCGCCAACGCGTTGCGAAGGAGAATCAGGGGTGATCAACTCGGGGTATTCCTGCTCAAGGGCGATCAAACGATCCATTAGGCGGTCATAATCGCGGTCGGAGATCTCAGGAGCAGCGTCAAGATAGTAACGCTTGTTATGCCGCTCTATCTCCTCACGCAGGGAAGCGATTTCTTTTTTTGCTTTTTCTTCATCCATTTTTTTACTAACAGCCAACGAGCTACGAACTCCGAGCTACTAGCTACGAAGCGGACCACCGCCCGCCGCTTCCTTACCCACCCCATCCAGCACTCCGTTGACAAAAGCCACCGACTTTTCCTCGGAAAATTCGCGCACCAGTTCCAAGGCCTCATTAATAGAGATGGCCGCGTCAACTTCCTCTACCTCAAGTATCTCGTAAATAGCGATGCGCATGATCAGCACATCCATCAAGGCTATCCTTTTAAACGGCCAGGACTTTTTAAGCCGTTTCTTGATCAGCTTATCCAGCTCTTGCCGCTGCTCCCGCACGCCGTCAATAAGCCGGCAAGCGTATTCCCCACACAGACGAACCTTACTCTCGGAGTCATACTCCAAGCGGTAAAGCTCCTTAAGCGCGGCTTCTCTTTCTAAACGACGTGCTGTTTTGGTCATTTTGTTGCGTTAATCGTTTATCGACTATCGTTGATCGTTACGCGCCTATACCCCGATAGACTATAGCCGATAGACGCATCACTTTCCCATTGATCGATAAAGCTGTGCCATTTCAATAGCGGACATCGCCGCGTCCGCGCCACGATTACCCATCTTCGTCCCCGCGCGCTCCACCGCCTGCTCGATAGTATCCGTGGTAACTACTCCATAGATCACCGGCACCTTACTTTCCATCGCTACTTTAGCCACACCCTTGGCCGACTCACCGGCCACATAGTCAAAATGCGGCGTGCCGCCGCGGATGACCGCGCCCAGGCAGATAACCGCGTCAACGCCGCCGGCCTGCGCCACCTTCGCGGCTACCACGGGCAATTCAAATGAACCGGGCACCCGGTAAACACTCAGCCCGCTCTCTTTGACGCCATGCCTCTGCAAAGTGTCCACCGCTCCTGCCAATAATTTCTCGGTAATGAAATCATTGAAACGACTGACTACCAGGGCTACCTTCAACCCCTCGGCGTTAAGTTTTCCTTCGTAGGTCTTCATCACTGCATACCTCCTTTTTTTGGTTCACGTCTGGTTAACCAGCCTTCGGCTGGTGGCGCCCACAGAGGGACGCCACTACTGGCTCGCGGTCATGCCAACGAACTACTAGCTACGCTTGTCCGCCATAGTTGACGCTCCTAACCATAAAAGTAATATTTATGGCAGTGTTAACGACGGCGGAAGCTACAAGATACGCGCCTCATTTTACCTTGAGAAGATGTCCCAGTTTATCCCGCTTCGTCTTCAGATACCGCTGACTCTGCTTAGTCACCCCTACCTCCAAGGCCACCCGCTTTACAACCTTGAGCCCATGCCCCTTCAGGCCCACTATCTTGCGCGGATTATTGGTCAGCAGATTAATATTCTTCACCCCCAGCAAGCGCAAGATCTGCGCGCCCGTACCGTACTCCCTGAGGTCTGCCGGATACCCCAATAACTGGTTCGCCTCCACGGTATCCAAGCCGCTGTCCTGCAAACAGTAGGCCTTTATCTTCTCCTCCAAACCGATGCCGCGCCCTTCCTGGCGCAGATACAATAGTACCCCGCTCCCCGCCTCAGAGATCATCCGCATCGCCCGGTTTAACTGCTCACCACAATCACAGCGCATACTCCCCAGAACATCACCGGTAAGACATTCTGAATGAACCCGCACCAGCGACGCCCGCACCGGACTGAGTTCTCCCTTGACCAGAGCCAGATGCACCCGCTTGTCAGTCAGAGACTTGAAAAGATGCAGTCGCCACTCGCCAAATTCGTTATCGATCCGAGCCACCGCGGTCTCGCGCACCAGCACCTCGGTACGACGGCGATAACTTATCAGATCGGCAATGGCAACTACTTTCAGACGGTGCCGCTTGGCAAAGGCGAGCAATCTAGGCATACGCGCCATCGTCCCGTCTTCATCCATGATCTCGCAGATGACCCCCGCCGGATAACGGCCCGCCAGTCGCGCCATATCCACCACCGCCTCAGTCTGACCAGCACGCACCAGAACACCGCCATCACTTGCGCGTAGCGGGAAAGTATGCCCGGGCTGCATGAAATCATCCGCACCGAGCTTGGGATCCAACAACTGGCTAATGGTACCGGCGCGATCAGCCGCTGATATGCCCGTGGTAGTACCGGAGCGTGCGTCCACACTGACGGTAAAGGCAGTGCCGTAATTAGAGGTATTGTCATTCACCATCTGCGGCAATCCCAGATCGTCAAGCCGTTTTGAGGTCAGGGCAACGCAGATCAGTCCACGGCCGTACTTAGCCATAAAATTGATCGCCTGCGGCGTCACCTTATCAGCGGCCATCGCCAGATCACCTTCGTTCTCGCGATCCGCATCATCCACGATCACAACCATCTTGCCTTTTTTTAAATCCTTTAGCGCGTCTTCTATTTTAGCGGTCTTCATTAATTCTCCTCTTTGTCGCGTGTCACAAGTCACGTGTCACGCGTCGCCGCGGACAAACGACGCGAGACGCGAGACCTATTTATACATATCGAACAACATCCCCTTGATCTCATCGATCTTAGCCAACAACTTCAATGGTTCCACCTGCCCCTTTACTACCGTCTGGGTCAGTTCCTCCAGACCGCTCTCGATCTTCTCCAGGTTCAAGTGTGCCGTGTACCGGCCGTCCCGCGCTATGGAATGGCTTTCCGATACTTTGTAGCTCTCAGCTAACGCCACAGACAGAAACCTACCGACAGTCTCGCGATATTTCTTCACTTCCTCCGGCTTGAAATTTTTGAGCAGGCTCTGGCCCTGCTCTTCCACGTCCTTCATGATCTGATCAAGCTCCCGGCGTTTTTCCTGGCCTTCCGCCTCTCCCATCACGGACTTAAAAACCTCGCCGGTCGGAGCGGTTTTTTCCTTCTTTTTCCCCTTCTCAAGCTCGCCACGCTTGATCCGATCAACACCATCGATTTCCATGGTATCCCCCCTTACGTTGTATCTCGTATCTAGTTGGTCGTCTCCTGTTTGCTGACCACGTATCGTATTGCGCATTACGTATAGCGTTGTTTCCGTCCAACGTCAAAGGTCAAACGTCATGGTCAGTAGTCAGTAATCAGTAGACAACGAGCTACGAACTACGAGCTACGAGCTACTGACTGAATCCCGCCTGCCTTAACTTCTCCACCGTCAACCCATCCCCCTGCTGCTCACTTTCAGCATGGAGTTTCGCCTTGACCAGCGTGTCCGCTTCCAAGTTAACCATATCTCCAACACGCAAAAGATATAAAGTAGTAGCCCGTAGCGTCTCAGGTATCAGAGCGATCTCAAACATATCTCCGCTCACAGATGCTACCGTCAAGCTAACTCCGTTAACAGCCACCGAACACTTCTCATATATATACGCTTTCAGCGGCTTAATATAGTCCAGGGACAACACCGTTCCATCCTGTGCGGTCTTGATCCCTTTGATCCCGGCAATCCCGTCAACATGACCGCTAACCAGGTGCCCGCCGATAGGGTCCCCGGCAGCCAGCGGCAATTCCAAGTTAAGCAGCCGGCCCACCGGCAGATCTTTGAACGTAGCACATTCCAGAGTCTCCCCTGACAGATCAAAGACAAACCTACCCCCGGCTGCTTCCACCATTGTCAGGCACACACCATCCACCGCCAGGCTACCGCCATGCGCCAGCTTGCCGTCAAGCTCAGGGCAACTCAGCGCTAAGCGACCACCCGGACCGCGGCGCTCAATGCGCTCCAATTTTCCCTGGTATTTTATTATGCCTGTAAACATTTTTTCGTCGCCGTTAACCAGCCTTCGGCTGGTGGCGCCCGCGGAGGGACGCCACTACTATCGCGCGTCCCGGGTCTCTTGTCACGTGTCGCCTCAAACGACGCAAGACACGTGACACATGACACGCGACTAACTTTTGATAATCCCTTTAATCAAAAAATCCGGGCCCAACTTCTCCACCGTCCACCCCTTTACCGGCAACGCGCCGGTAAGCTTGGCTATGCCAACTCCCGCAAACGGCGTAATGGCTTCCCGGCCGCCGATCAGCTTAGGCGCGACAAAAACAGCTAGCTCGTCCGCCAAACCTGCCTCAAGAAAAGCGGCGTTCGTTTCACCACCGCCTTCCACAAGCAAAGAATACATCCCTGAATCGAATAATTTTGCCAACGCCTGCCGCAACGGTAACCGGCCACGCCTCAGCGGCAATTCAATAAGCTCTACACCCGCCCGCGCCAACTCCCTGCGGCGAGTTGCGCTCCCCGCGCCCTGCGCCGTCACCACCAGCGAACGACCGCCCCGAGCAAACTTCATTTTTCCCCGCACCGTCAACTCCGGGTCGAGTACCACGGCCGCGCCATCGCCGCTTCCTCCACGCAAGCCAGGATCATCCAGCTGCGCCGTCCTGCTGCCGACCAACACCCCGTCCGCCTCACCGCGCATTTTTTTAACCAAACGCCGTGAAACACCCGAACTGATCCATTTTGAATCGCCGCGCCGTGTGGCGATCTTGCCGTCCAAACTCATCGCCCATTTCAGAATGACATAAGGCAAGCCATGCCGCTTGTTCTTCAGGTACACCCTGTTTTGATGCCGCGCCTCTGGTTCCAGGATCCCCTGACTCAGCTTGATGCCGAGCCGGCGCAACGAGCGCAAACCACGGCCGTTCACCCGCCGATCGGGATCACTCATAGCAACCACTACCCGTCGCACCCCAGCGGAAATTATTTGCGGCACACAGGGCGGAGTCCTACCTACGTGCACACAGGGCTCCAGGCTGACATAGAGCGTAGCGTCTTTCGCGCCGCTCCCCGCGCGCTTCAAGGCTATCGCCTCCGCATGGGGCTTACCCGAACCGCGGTGATAACCACTGCCAACGATACGTCCCCGGCGCACCACTACCGCGCCGACCAGTGGGTTAGGGCCGGTCTTGCCGCGGCCCTTTTCGGCCAAGTCTAACGCGAGACGCATATATTTTTCATCCACAGATTTCTCTCTTTGGAGCTTCTGAATTAGGTCTCCTTAACGGCTAATCCACAGATTGGCAAGTTTCTGTTATATTTAACAAGGTAGAAACTCGCGAGAACACTTTTGGTGTTCGTACCACAGATTGGCGACTTCTTCTTATAATTTCCGGTGGAAAGAAGTCACAAGGTGGTCTCCGACAACCGTACCACAGATTTTTTTACCAACAACCAACAACCGATTCCTGTCCTC
>JAUXIB010000243.1 GCA_030621225.1 candidate division FCPU426 bacterium | reverse complement strand
TCTGATGCGGGCAAATGCGAATGGTTTTCTGAAGCGTTGCCGGAGGTGCTCGTGCTTAAGGGGGATCCGGGGGAAGTTGATTTGTTGCGCGAGGAGGGTCTGGAAGATGCGGACGGATTTGTAGCTGCTACCCCGGATGATGAGGTCAATGTTCTTTACGCGCTTTTGGCCAAGCGAATGGGTGTGCCCAAAGCCGTCAGCGTGACACATAAGAGTAGCTATTTGCCGATCATTTCTACTCTGGGGCCTGACGCTGCGGTCAGCCCGATAATCGCCGTGGCCAATGCTATCCTCAAGGTGATCCATCACGGCCGTATTATATCGGTGAATACCATCCTGGAGGGGGAAGCGGAGATATTAGAGATGCGGGTGCCTGCTGCCTCAAAGTTGGCCGGTCATAAGTTGTGTGAGGTGTCTTTTCCTAAGGACGCTTTGCTTGCCGCAATAGCACGGGGGAAAAAAGTGATCATCCCCCGCGGGGATACTGTGATCAAGGCCGGGGACCTGGCGATTATTTTCACGTTGCCCAGTGCGGTTAAGAAGGTGGAGAAGTTATTGGCTTAACGGAACAGTTGCTCGTTGCTTGTTGCTTGTTGCTCGTTTTTGTAGGGCAACCGGCGCAAGTTTTGGGTCACGCCAGTGGCAAAGCACTAGCGACGAGCGACGAGCGACTAGCAACGATTTATCATGCGCATAAAAATAGTCCTAAACGCGCTCGGTATCCTCTGGGTTTTTTACGGCCTGTTTATGATGTCGTCCTGTCTTTTTTCCCTTTATTATCACGGTCCGGATTTAGCGGCGTTGTTTTTTTCTTCGTTGGCTACTATTCTTTTAGGGCTTCTGGTTTTTCTACTGACACGGAGTGACACCCAATTAAGATTGCGCGAGGCATTTGCTATTGTCTCCGGCGGTTGGCTTTCCTGTGCCTTGCTTGGCGCGATGCCTTTCCTGGCAGCGGGAGTTTATCCGGGTTTGACCGATGCTTTTTTTGAGACGATGTCCGGCTTGACCACGACTGGAGCGTCGATTACCATTGATATCGAGGCTTTGCCGCACGGTATCCTTTTCTGGCGCAGTATGACCCACTGGTTGGGGGGGATGGGAATTATCGTGCTTTCCCTTGCCGTGCTTCCCGCCTTCGGTGTCGGCGGCATCCAGATGATGGGTGCTGAGGCTCCGGGACTGGAATTTGACCGGATCAGCGCCCGTTTGACTAATACGGCCAAGATCCTCTGGGGGATCTATCTGCTGTTGACGGGGCAGGAAACGGGTTTTCTCTGGGGGGGTGGACAATCGCTGCACGAGGCGTTATGTCACGCTTTTGGTACCATGGCGACGGGTGGTTTCTCGGTGAAGAACGCGAGTATCGGGCATTATGGCAGCGCTTACGTGGAATGGGTGATCATTTTCTTTATGTTCTGCGCGGGGACTAATTTTTCCCTGCATTATTTCCTCTTGCGGGGGCGGCCCGGCAGCTACTGGCGGAGCGGAGAGTTCCGCTTTTATACGATAACCATACTTGTCTGCTGGCTGGCGATGGCGCTATCGCTTTTTCTGCACGGGCAGGATGGTTCGCTTCATCAACTACTGCGGGCAACGGGATTCCAAGCTGTTTCTATCACTACTACTACCGGGTTTGTGACCGCTGATTTTGAAATGTGGCCCTATCTGCCGCAGGTGTTGCTAGTGACTTTAATGTTTTTTGGCGGCAGCGCGGGGTCGACCGGCGGCGGTATGAAGCAGATCAGGATATTCCTGCTATTAAAAATGGGGTACAATCGCATTATCAAACTGGTGCATCCGCGTGCGGTATTACCATTGCGGCTTAGCGGACAAGTGTTTAGCGGTGAGAAGCAGCGGCAGGTGCTGGAGTTTTTCGTGGTTTTCATCGGGCTAATAGCGTTCGGCACGCTGGTTTTGAGCGCTATCGGCCTGGATATCCTGACCTCGTTTACCGGTACTGTTTCCGCTATCTGTAATATCGGCCCGGCGCTGGGCACGCTGGGGCCGTGTGAGAATTACGCTCACCTGCCGGCAGCGGCGAAATGGTTTCTCGCTTTTTACATGTTGTTGGGTCGGTTGGAGATCTATACTTTTCTCATTATATTTATGCCACCTTTTTGGCGGAAGTAAGTTTGCCTGAGGATTGTCTCGGGTCACGGGTCTCTCGTCTCGTGTCGCTGCTGGACGTGACGCGTGACACGTGACACACGACACGCGACTACAATCCCACCATTGACATCATAACCAACTAGCAGTATTATAGTCCTCGTCTTTAAACACGGAGCCTGCGATGATTGAAAGATATACCCTCCCAGAGATGGGGAATATTTGGACCGACCAGGAAAAGTATACCACCTGGTTACAGGTAGAGGTGGCTGTCTGCGAGGTGCTGAGCGGTATGGGGCGTATTCCGCGCGCGGCGCTGGCGGATATCAAGCGCAAGGCCGGTTTCTCCGTGAAGCGCATTGATCTGTTGGAACAGCGGACAAACCATGATGTGATCGCTTTTTTGACCAGTGTGGCGGAAAAGGTTGGTCCCAGCTCCCGTTATATCCATATGGGGCTTACTTCCACTGACTTGGTGGATACCGCGCAGGGGCTGCAATTGGCCCGGGCGGGTAAGCTGCTTATCGAGTGCCTGGCCGAGTTAAGGAAGACTATTGGCCGGCAGGCTAAAAAATACCGTCGCCAGCCGATGATCGGCCGTACGCACGGAGTACACGCCGAGCCGATCACTTTTGGTTTGAAGCTGGCGGTATGGTATGACGAGCTTAAACGCCAGGAAGAGCGTTTGAAGAAGGCCGTGGGGGAAGTATCGGTGGGTAAGATATCGGGCGCGGTTGGCAATTATGCTCATCTGCCGCCGGAGGTGGAGAAAAAGGTAATGCGGCGGCTTAATTTGAATACCGCCAATGCCTCCACCCAAACTCTGCAGCGTGACCGACACGCCTATTTTTTGGTTACGCTTGCCGTTATCGCCAGCAGCATAGAAAAATTCGCGGTGGAGTTGCGCGGCCTGCAGAGGACAGAGACCCTGGAGGTGGAGGAATTCTTTGGCAAAGGGCAAAAGGGTTCTTCGGCCATGCCGCATAAAAAGAACCCGATCATGGGGGAGCGAATGACCGGATTAGCGCGGGTGATCAGGGGCTAC
>JAUXIB010000084.1 GCA_030621225.1 candidate division FCPU426 bacterium | reverse complement strand
CGGTATGAAAAAGGAGATCATCATCCGCAAGTTCCTCAATTCGCTCCCTACGCGTTTTGAATTAGCCAAAGATGACGTGCGCCTCTGCGGCGTCTTGATCGAGGCGGATGATAAGACTGGAGCAGCTATTTCAATCAAAAGATTGCAATTGAAAGCGGAGTAAATACTGTCGCTAGTTGCTTGTCGCTTGTACCTCCGTTAAAACCCACCACAACGAAAGTCCTTTTCACCACGACGTCACGACGTTTTTAAAAAATAATTCTCTTAATCCCCTTTTTCATCAATTCAACATTAAAGTTAATCAACAATCCCAATCTCTTCTTACTCAACTTAAGATAAGTTATCACTTGCGCAGTATGAACTTTAAAAGCCGTTAGCGTCGTGTCGTCGTGGTAAGTGTCGTTATCCAAAAAAAGCCGTTAGCGTCGTGTCGTCGTGGTAAAAGTCTTTTTCACGTCTTACGCCGTTATCCAAAAAAGCCGTTAACGTCGTGTCGTCGTGGTAAAAGTCTTTTTCGCCCCAACAGCGCTACGCCTCTTCTTCCGATTCTGAGTTCAGAGCCTTCTTTTTCTCATTCAGCCAATTCATCGCCTCCAGCGGCGACATTTTATCCAAGTCCAATTCAGCCAGTTCCCCGCGCAGCTTCGCTTCCTGCGCGATAAAAAGGTTAAGCTGGCCCTGGTCTATCTTTTTTTCCTCACTCCCCTTGCCGATGCGCGTCCCACCGTCAGCGGTGTAATTGGCCTCTTCCAGGTTGGCCAGGATCTCACGCGCCCGCTGCAGCGTCTGCTCCGGCAGCCCGGCCAGGCGGGCGACCTGAATACCGTAACTGCGATCAGTGCTGCCTTCCTCCACACGGCGCAGAAAAACAACGCGGTCTTCCCACTCCTTTACAGCTATATTCAGATTCTTTATACCCTCGTGCATCAAGGCCAATTCGGTCAATTCAAAATAGTGCGTAGCAAAAAGCGTCTTGGCCTTAATTTTCTTATAAATATATTCAGCTACCGCCCAGGCGATACTGACCCCGTCAAAAGTACTGGTGCCCCGGCCCACCTCGTCCAAGATCACCAGGCTACGCGCGCTGGCGTTGTGCAGAATATTGGCCGTCTCGTTCATCTCCACCATAAAAGTACTCTGTCCAGCCACCAAATGATCGCTGGCGCCTACTCGGGTGAATATGCGATCCACTAATCCTATCTTCGCCTGGCGCGCCGGTACCGGACACCCGATCTGTGCCATAATTACGATCAAGGCCGCCTGCCTGAGATAGGTAGATTTGCCGGCCATATTTGGGCCGGTGATCATCAAGACACGCCGCTCAGCGCTGCCCACTAAAAGATCGTTTGGCACAAATTCCGCTTCGCCCAAGGTCTCTATCACCGGGTGCCGCCCTGCCTTGATAACTATTTCATCACCCTCGTTCACCTCCGGACGGCAATAGTCCCCCCGATCGGCGACATAGGCCCAGCAAACAAAAAGGTCCAACTCCGCCAGGAGCGCAGCGGTATCCTGCAAGCGCGGTATCGCCGGCTGCAGTTCCTCTCGCAAACGGCTAAAGAGTTCTTCCTCCAGTTTCTCAATCCTCTCTTCGGCGCCGAGAATTTTGCTCTCATAGTCTTTCAACTCCGGAGTGATGAAACGCTCAGCGTTTACCAGCGTCTGCTTGCGCACGTAATTTTCCGGCGTCTTATTCAGATTAGATTTGCTGATTTCAATGTAATAGCCGAAAACACTGTTATATTTCACCTTGAGAGAAGAGATGCCACTACGTTTAACCTCCTGCTTCTGATACGCAGCGAGAAAATCGCGATTACTGCCGGCCAGTTTTCTCAGTTCGTCCAGTTCCTTGTTGACCCCCTCGCGGATAACACCGCCCTGTTTCAACTGCATCGGTGGCTCATCGCTCAGCGTCTCGTCTATCTTTTTCAGCACATCGCCGCAAACATCAAATTTCTTCGCCGTCTTCTTCAAGCGCGCGCTTTTGAAAGTAGAACACCTCTTCTTTAACTCCGGCAGCAATTTCAGTGTGCGACGCAGTGAATGCAGATCACGCGGGCCTGCCGTGCGGGCGCCGAGACGGGCAGCCAATCGTTCCAGATCATAACAATCAGATAACTTATCGCGCAGCTCCCCCAGGCGCCGCGCGCCGCCGCGCAATTCGGCCACCGCGCCCTGTCGTTCCTCTATTTCTCCCCGCTCCAGGGATGGTGCCAGCAGTACTCTGCGCAGCAAACGTCCACCCATCGGCGTCACCGTCCTGTCCAGCACGGAGAGCAACGTCCCGCCGCTGCCGCCGTCACGCATATTAGCAACCAGCTCCAGATTACGCTGAGCTACCGAGTCAAGCTTCAGTGAACGCCCCGAAGACATCAGGCGTGGCGTCTTGAGATGATTCAACTCACGTTTTTGCGTCTCTTCCAAATAGCTGAGTATCGCCCCCGCCGAAGAAACAGCCGCGCCAAACCCGGCCAAGCCAAAAGCGTCCAGCGAGTTCACCCCGTAGTGCTCCTTCAGCGCGCGCTCTCCCTCCTTGAAGCTGAATTTCCAATCGGCGCAGGACGTGATTACCGTGCCGTTTTCGGCCTTGAGCAGCGATACCAGTTCCCCTCCGTCCGCCACCTCTTTTTCCGACAAGAGACATTCGCGCGGCCGCAGGCGGGAAAGTTCCCCTACCAGTTCCTGCCATTCACCGCGCGGAAACTCGCGCACCAGGAATTCTCCTGTAGATATATCGATCGCCGCGATACCCAGCCCCTCCTTGCCGCGAAATACAGACAGCAAATAATTATTAGCCTTCTCCTCCAGCAAGTCATCCTCAGTCACAGTACCAGGCGTGATCACCCGCACTACATCCCTTTCCACTAATCCCTTGGCCTGTCCTGGATCTTCGATCTGCTCACAGATAGCAACCTTAAAACCACGGCTGAGCAATTTATGAATATACGGCTGAACACTATGGAAGGGCACCCCGCACATCGGTATCTTGCCGCCATTATTGGCGCTGCGCGAAGTAAGGGTGATCTCCAAGAGCTTAGCCGCGCGTTTAGCGTCTTCACCAAAAAGCTCGTAAAAATCCCCCAGACGGAAAAACAAAAACGCGTCGCTATGCTGGCGTTTCAGTTTATCGTACTGCTGCATCATCGGCGTTTGCTGCGCCATTTGGATGTACTCCCTCAATTTAAGTCTAACCCAGAGTTATGCTAACACAGTGCTAAGCGGAGTGCAAGAATTTGCTGGGCTACAAGGCGGTTCGTTGTTCAAGGGATGTAGTATGTTGTCGTTGCGATAGGGGACAGTGGTTTGGGGGCTTAGGAAGGAATTAAAAATTAAAAAGTGAAAAAGGGACTTCCCCTGGAAATACACCCTACTCCGCCCCAGCGCCCCCATGTCTTCCTGTCAGAAGACAGGAATGGGGGCAGACGCAGGGGCTACGTAGGGCAAGCGCTATACGCTGTACGCGGTACGAGACGAGTCCCGCCTGTCCTACGTAGCTCTATCGAACTGAAGTATTACTTTGTAAAGCGAAGTAGGAAGTATCGAGCCCCGAGCTACGAATTGAGTATATACTTGACCTTTTTGCCCAAAATCAGCATAATCATCCGGTATCCGATGTTTGGAATACGGTGCGCTTGTCGAGCTACTAGTCCTTCGACTCACTTTGCTCGCTCAGGACCCTGAACCTGAGCGTGCTGACGTGAATGGTTCAGGGCTACGAGCTACGAGTAACGAATCATTAGTATATATTGTGGAGACATAATCATGCAAGAAGTCGCTCATCATGCCGACCCTGTACAGTCAATGGTTCTCTTTACCATCGTACTCCTATTTTTCTCAACCCTGGTGGCAATGCTCACCAAAAAGATCAAGATGCCCTTCACGGTTGCCCTTTTTGGCTTCGGCATCCTGATCGGAGTACTGCAGCAGTTCTACGCAGACATCGTCCAGCTGCTTCCCTTCCTGGAATCATGGGGCTTCCTGGAAAGACTGATCCATTTTCTCACCTCCTTCCACCTGACCCCGGAAGTAGTGATGAACGTCTTTCTTCCCGCCCTGCTCTTTGAGGCGGCCTTTAACCTTAATGCCCGGCGACTGCTTAAGAACATCGTTCCCGTGCTCTTTCTGGCCATACCGGCGCTGCTGATCTCGACCTTTGTCGTCGGCTATCTCGTCCATTGGCTACTTCATATTCCACTGGTCTACTGCCTGCTCTTCGGCGCTCTGATATCGGCCACCGACCCGGTAGCTGTACTGGGCATCTTCAAGGAACTGGGCGCGCCCAAGCGCCTTTCCATCCTGGTTGAGGGGGAGAGCCTTTTCAATGACGGCACCGCACTGGTGGTTTTCGGTATCATCGTCGGCATTATACAAACCGGCGTCTTCACCGCTGATACAGTTATTGAGGGGATTGGCAGTTTTGCTTTCGTCTTCCTGGGAGGAATCCTCCTGGGCCTACTTGCTGGCTTTATCTTCTCCTGGCTGGTGGGCACGGTCAAGGAGGACGAACTTACCGAGATCACACTCACCGCTATCCTGCCCTACTTCATCTTCATAGCAGCGGAACATTTCTTCGGAGTTTCGGGCGTAATGGCCACCGTAGTCGCGGCGCTTACCCTCGGCTCTTACGGACGGACCAAGATCTCACCCAGCGTGCTGGGACACATGCACGGTTTCTGGGAGATGATGGCCTTCATCGCCAATTCGCTGATTTTCCTACTAGTCGGCCTATCGCTCAACCTGAGGATTTTCGCCGAGAACTGGCAAGCCTTGCTGCTGATCATAGTGATAGTGACCTTTGCCCGGGCACTGGCCGTTTACTCTAGCGTGCCCTTCGTCAATATGCTGCCCTCGGTGGAAAGAATATCCCTGCCCTACCAGACGATCATGTTCTGGGGTGGTATGCGGGGAGCATTGGCGATAGCCATGGCCCTGGCCATTCCGGCGAGTTTCGAATACCGGGACCAACTGATCCTCTTCACCGGCATTATCGTCCTCTTCACGCTGTTCGCCGCCGGCTTTACGATCGAGAGCCTGCTCAAGGTCCTGGGGCTACAGAAGCTTTCACGAGTGGAGGCTTACGAGCGACAGACCGGCATTCTTACCGCGCGGGCGATGGCCGGTCGTGAACTGAATAGGTTACGTTCAGTTGGCTACTTCGCCAAACCGGCTTTAAATAAGGCTATCAGCGAAGAAAAAAAATCAGAGGCGGCCGCGCGCGCCGCGCTGCAGTCCTTTAAACGCAAGAGCCGCATCTCCACAGAAGAAGAAGTAAAGATCATTCTCGGCCATTGCCTGTCCATAGAAAAAAAGGCCTACCAGGCGCTCTTCGCGGGAGGCGAATTGGACGAGCTAACGATGGGCGACCTGCAAACCTACGCCGACAACTTGTCCGACCGCATCCGCACCGGCAACTCGCCGCGCCATGAAGCGGGGGAAGACCTGGCCTTAAGAATGTTGGAAAGGCGTTTCTATAACCTGGCCAAGAAGCTTCCCTTCTCCGCGCCCCTGATCCGCCGCTACCGTTCACGCAAGCTGGCTAAGATGTATGAACGCGAACTGGGCGAGTTAATGGCAATGGACAAAGTAGCCGGAGAGACCAAGGAAATGAAGAAGGCCGGGTTGGCTGCCGCACCTGTTTTCAAGCAGGTGGATCAGTTCTACGCCACACGCCGCAAAAACGCGCTGGCCCGCCTCAAGCTGCTCGAGAACCAATTCCCGGAATATACCGCGCGGGTACAAGACTACCTGCTGGAGCGAGCCGAGATCAAGAGCGAGCTGGCCGCCTTTGACGAGTTGAGTTCGTACGGCCTACTGCCGGATGCCGTGCTTAAAGAAATGCTCAAGGACGAAGAAGAGCGCCTGGCTTCGCTCAAGGAAGCATCCGCTAAGGACCTGGCCGTTGACCCGGCCAAGCTTTTGGCAAAGATCCCGCTCTTTAAGGGCTTTGGCCCGGCCCAGGTAAAGAAACTGGCCAGCTACCTTACCACCCAATCATACCTGGACGGTGAATACGTCATTCAGCAGGGCAAGGTGGGCACCTCGATGTTCCTGATCGGCTCCGGCGCGGTAAAGGTGACCATCGGCAGGGGTTCCGAGGAAAAGGAAGTAGCCCAACTTGGCGCGGGCAATTTCTTTGGCGAGATAGCACTGCTTACTTCCGGACGCCGCACCGCTAATATCATCACCGTGGTACCAAGCAACCTGCTGAAACTGGAGAAACACGATTTCAACCGCTTCCTCGACCAGCACCCGACATTGAGAACAAAGATACAGAAAGAGGCTGGCAAGCGTCTTGGAAAATAATATCGGAGCTTGCCAGCCCGCCGTAGCCAGCATTCCCCACCATTGAAGTAACGAAAAGGGGAACGTTGACGAAGGCGGGCAGGGAAAACGATTGGGTAAGTAAAAACTATTAAAGGAAAACAGCTTTGCTGTTTTCCCGCCGTAATATTTGGTAGGGGCGGTTCGCGAACCGCCCCTACAAATTAAATCATCTTCGCAAACTGCAACACATAAAAATCATCCCACTCGTCGATCAGCCCCTCATACATCGTACACTTGGCCTTGGCCATCAACTTAAACCCCATCTTTTCATAAAAGGGCACGGCAAGCTTGTTGTAGCTGCTGGTTCCCAAATGCAGGCCCGCTAACTTCTTCTCATACAAATATTCCATGTAAGCATTCATCAACTGCTTGCCGATACCCAGGCCACGGTAACCAGCCAACAAGTTAGTATGCAAATGAGCGGGATATTCATCCGCAAGGTTCTGGAGAGAATTCCATTCACCGCGCTGGTTACTGCGCTCGATCCGCTTGTCCAGCAAACGATTCTTGGGATGCAAAAAAAATCCCAGCCACTTGTATTTACGCGCGATACGCGGCGCTATCACTTCGGCCTGTATTTTCTGCTGCCGCTTGGTATCCAGGCAGCCTAGGATATAGCCCATCACCACCCCGTCTACTTCCGATACCCAACAGGACTCCGGCTCATAATCGGTGTAGTAGGCGCTCCATCTATCGGCAAACCAGGTACGCCCCATCTGAAACCGCTCCATCGGCTGCCCCATCGCTCCCGTCTCGCAACAGATGTGCCTGACCGCCTTGCGGTCACGAGGTTCATATTTACGGATTATTACTTTGCGATTGTTTTCCATATTCGTGACTCAATGCTAGTTTCGCAGCTCAGTTGTTCGCATATTATATATCGTATGTCGCATTGCGTTAGCCCGAGGATTCTTCATACGTTGCATTCCCGAATCAGGCCCACTGACCACCGACCACTAACCCCAATATCCCGTATCTTACAACAGTTCAGACAGAAGTCAAGTCATCCCGTCGATAGTGCCACCCCCCTCCGCGTCCTCCGCGAGGATTCCGCGGTCTCGGCGAAATACATTTTTCGAATAATCTTAAGCGTCAAGTAATCAGTTAACTTTTTTTGCCCTTGCCCCTTGACAAATCAAAAGAGAGTGTTATTTTTATACATGGAAGCTCGCTTGTACGCAAACAAGTTGAGAGGGAGTGAAAAACACCCGATCACGGAAGTTGTGCGCCAGGTGTCAAACGTTAAGAATCAACCGGACCTTGCCGCAGCACCGGTTGTCGCGGGAAATAACTAACCTAGACACCTCTCAGCCTTTGCGTCAGGCGGGTTTCTTTGTTTCGGGAACAAACAACATTAACGACTTTAACCACGACGACACGACGTTATAAACGACCCTTTTTGGGATCTCGATAATTCCGTCTTCTCCCCTGTTCAGTTCATTGTTCATAGTATGTAGTATATTATGTTACATCCTACATCCACCGAACTACGAACCATTCAGCTAGCCCCTGACCACTTTTTTACGTCGTCGTGGTAAAAAATACCCTGCCACCGAAAACATTTGACTAATCCATACACTTCCACTATAATTTCTAAGATTTTGGAAATTTCGACTAAAACATTCACCAAGTTAAAAAGGGCAAACCATGAACGCAACAAATTCATTAAAAGACAAGTGCAATGCGAATAGTTTCAAAAAACTAGAAGAGCTGGACAACAAACTGCTTTTAGAGTGGCTGGGCGATTGCGTCCAGTTATGCCAACCGGAGAGCGTATATGTCTGCGATGATTCAGAAACCGATGCTGAATACATCCGTCAGAAAGCGTTAACCAGCGGCGGTGAAAAGGCTCTGGCGACAAAAGGTCACACCGTACATTTCGACGGCCCCAAGGACCAGGCGCGCGACCCTGAGCATACAGCCTATCTGCTGCCCGAAGGAATGACCCTGGGCCCCTTCCGCAACACCATCGAACGCCAAAAAGGACTCAAGGAGCTGGACGATCTCTTCAAAGATTCTATGGCCGGCAAAGAGATGTATATCCTCTTCTTTTGTCTGGGCCCAACGGGATCGGATTTCTCCATTCCCTGTGTGCAGATTACAGACTCCGCCTATGTCGCTCACTCCGAAGATATCCTTTATCGCCGTGGCTATCAGCATTTCAAAAAAGTAGCGGCCAAGGAGGCGCCCTTCCGTTTTCTACACAGCGCCGGCCGCCTGGAAAACAACGTTAGTCAGGACGTAGAAAAACGCCGCATTTGGATAGATCTGGGCGGAATGCGCGTGTACAGTATCAACACACAGTACGCCGGTAACACGGTAGGGCTCAAAAAGCTGGCCCTGCGTCTAGCCATCAAAAAAGCCCATCAAGAGGGCTGGCTTGCCGAACACATGCTGCTGATGGGCATACATGGTCCCGAAGGACGCAAATCATATTTCACAGGTGCTTTTCCCAGCGCCTGCGGCAAGACTTCCACAGCAATGCTTCCGGGGGAAACTATAGTTGGTGACGATATCGCTTATCTGAGAAAACGCGACGGCAAGGTGGTCGCCGCAAACGTTGAGCGAGGCATATTCGGTATCATCCGCGACGTCAACCCCAAAGATGATCCGGTCATTGCGGACACCATCACCAAACCAGATGAGATTATCTTCTCAAACGTATTGATAAATAAAGACAACGCACCCCGTTGGTTGGGTGACGAACGCCCCCCCCCTGAAGAGGGCATGAATTTTTACGGCGACTGGAATCAAGGACTAACCGATGTGCACGGCAATGAAGTTCCCTACGCCCATAAAAACGCTCGTTATACCCTTCGCCTAAACTCTCTGAAAAACGTTGACCAGGCTCTGGAAGATCCCAAGGGAGTAGAGGTAAAGGGCATCATTTACGGCGGCAGAGATTCTACGGTCTGGCTGCCGGTACAACAGTCCTTTGACTGGCAACACGGTGTGATAACCATGGGAGCCTCGCTCGAATCCGAAACCACGGCGGCCACCCTGGGCGCCGAAGGACAGCGTAAATTCGATCCAATGTCTTGCATCGATTTTCTGCCCTCACTGTTGGCTGATCATCTAGACAGGTATCTCAGCTTCTCCAAGGGAATAAAAAATATGCCCACCATCTTCTCCGTGAATTATTTCCAAAAAGACGCCAAGGGTGGTTACCTCACGGCGATGGAAGACAAACGCGTCTGGCTGAAATGGATGGAGCTCAAGGTAAATGGCGATGTGCAGGCCAAAAAACTTCCCACCGGGTATATCCCGCTATATGAAGATCTAGAGAAGCTATTCCGCCAGGTGCTGAATAAAGCATACACCAAGCAGGATTACGACCAACAATTCAAACTCAAGATCCCTGAATTTCTGGAAAAGACCCGGCGGATAATAGACATCTACAAAAAGCAGGCCACCAACATACCCCCGGCCGTCTTTGAGACACTACAAGCACAGGAAAAGCGCCTGAAAGAAACCCAGCAGGAACACGGTGATTATATCCTGCCGGATATGTTTGGCTGAGAGACCGTATCTGGTATCTGGTATCTAGTATCTAGTTGGCCGCTTCCTATTTGCTGACCACTGACCACGTATCGTATTGCGTATAGCGTTGTTTTCGTCAAACGTCTAAACGTCCAACGTCACACGTCGCTTAACGTTCGGCGGACTTCCCCCATATCCTGAGCCCCCCGTATACCCTTCGACTCGTTCTACTCGCTTCCGCCTTCGTCAAGGGCTACGGCGGACATGCAGGGCAGGCCGTCTACCGGGTACGGGCGCGGCAAGCAGCGCCCC
>JAUXIB010000232.1 GCA_030621225.1 candidate division FCPU426 bacterium | reverse complement strand
CCCCAGCGGCGGCTAATTTTTCTATCAGACTCAAGGCCGGGCTCTCACGTAGATCATCGGTTCCCGGCTTAAAAGAAAGACCAAGCAACGCTATTTTCTTGCCGCGCAATGAACCTGCCGCACGGCGTATCTTTTCAAATACGCGCCGACGCTGTGCTTGATTCACCTCGCCAACAGTCTTTAAAACGCGAAAATTATAGCCGGCGCTCCGCGCCATGTGATAAAGAGCGCTGGTATCTTTGGGAAAACAGGAGCCACCGTAACCGATGCCGGCCGAGAGGAAGGCCTTGCCTATCCGTTTATCCAAACCTATGCCCTGCGCCACTTCCAGAATATCCGCGCCGGTCGCCTCGCAAACATTAGCTATCTCATTAATAAACGTTATCTTGGTCGCCAGAAAAGCGTTGGAAGCGTACTTAACTAGCTCGGAACTCTTAGTGCCGACAACCAGGACCGTGGTATTAAAAGGCTTATACAGCTCCCGCATCTTATCCGCCGCTTTAGGGCTGTCTGTTCCGATCACGACCCGGTCCGGACTCATCAGATCCAGCACAGCGCTACCTTCCCGCAAAAATTCCGGATTGGATACCACCTCAAAGGTATGCTGCCGCTTATTGTAGCGGGAAACGATCCGGCTGACGATCTCACCCATGCCCACCGGCACCGTGCTCTTATTAACGATGATCTTGTAACCATTTATGTTGCGGCCTATCTCGGCCGCCGCCGCCTTCACCTGTGATATATCCACCTCCCCGTTGGGACGGGAAGGAGTACCAACAGCGATAAAAACGATCTCCGACCGCCTGACCCCCTGGGCCACGCTGGTGCTAAAGACCAGGCGGCCATTTTTACTGTTGCGCAACACCAAATCCGACAGTCCCGGTTCATAGATAGGAATACGGCCACGGCGCAGTGCGGATATCTTTCGACGGTCTTTATCAATACAGATCACTTCGTGACCCAAATCGGCAAAGCACGCACCAGTAACCAGCCCAACATACCCTGTGCCGATCACGCCAATTTTCATACGCTAACTCCCCTACTAAAGACCTCTTACCTCGAAAATAGGTTTTTCAACACTGTCCACACACCACTAAGCCACAAGGGCGGACGCAAAGCCCGCCCTTGCAAAACAAGCGACAAAACAGCGTAAGACTCAACGGAAGGACACGGACAATGACACCGACACCGTCTTTATCTTCATTTTATCCAAAAAATCATCAAGCGCGTTATAATCTTCCTGGCTATGGCCCTGCCATAACCAATCCTGCAAAAGCACCATCTCTTTCGTTCGTTTGGGATCCTGGTAATCGTCAGGGTCCTCTTCGGCGGCCGGCCCCAGAGAACCCTGTACCACGTTTACGGACAATAAAGTCTTGGGAGAACAGCGCAATTCAAAACCGTAGCAGAGAAAGACCCCGCTAACGCGAGTTTTTATAGTCTTCTCAGAAGGCCAATCTACGTATCCAAAGGGAAGAGATTCAAGGGGAAACCCCTCTTCCACTAAGTAGTCCACAAAGCCATTGTGCCAAACTGGATACATATTCGTGAAATGATAGTTTATAGCATGGCTTTCGTAGGACCCGCCGATGAAGAACTGCAGAGGCCAACTATCCAGAAAAGCCAGCGGACGCAACCCAACTTTGAACATCACTGGAATATCAGTAATCTCGTTAGTCTGGAAGAAAATGTTTTCAACCTCAAAGTAATTTAGATTATAAGGAAAACGATACTTGCTCAGCATTCGTCTGGCACCAAACTGGAAACTGAAGATAAAGAGGTCATAGCGCAATGCCAAACCAGTTTGCCAGCCATCCTTGAAATAGTCTATCGCGCCTAGATCCTCGTGCAGACGGCTGGCTTTCACGGGGCCGAAACCTACCTCCAGGTACATCTCGCTCTCCGCCACGAAGTCAACGGCTAGTAGAGACACAAACAGGACTAAGATAACTCTTCTCATCATGATCCTCCCCAAAAAAACGTTCTCTTAGATAAGTAATTATACCACGAGCAATAACAAAAAAAAAGCGCGCCTTTGCACGCTTTTTTTGAAGGATGAAACGACGGCGAAAAATCGCAGAGAACCGGCGCCTTTCCGCGCTTTCCACGCTTTCCGCGCTTTCCGCGAAGATTCTGCGTTCTCCGCGCATGATTCAGGTTAATTCAGCCTGTTGTTATTACCCGCCTCGTCATGTTCAAAGATATGCACCTTTTCCATATTAATGCTGAATTCGATATCTTGGTTTACCTCCACCTGAGTCTGCGTGTCAACATTAGCAATGAAAGGACTCTTGCCGGTAGTACAATAGAGATAATAGTGAGAACCCAGAGGCTCCATCAATTCCACTGTAGCCGTGAAAACATTATCCGGAGTCACGTTAGCGGCATAGAGCTTGTCGGTAATATCTTCCGGACGCACCCCCATTATTACTTCCTTGCCAATATATGGCTTCATCCTTTCAAAGCTACTTTCATCCAGGCGCACCTGGAAATGTTCCTCATCAAAGTAAATACCACCTTTTTTCTCTATCAGCGAACCCTCCATAAAATTCATCGCCGGAGTGCCGACAAAGCTGGCCACAAACTTATTTACCGGCTTTTCATATATGGTAATGGGATCAGCTATCTGGTGGATTATCCCATCCTTCATCACAGCTATACGATCACCCATAGTCATTGCTTCCAGTTGATCATGCGTAACGTATACTATCGTCGCCTGCAATTGCGCGTGTATCTTCTTCAATTCATTGCGCATCGCCACACGCAGTTTCGCGTCAAGATTGGAAAGCGGCTCGTCAAACAGAAACACCTTGGGGTTACGAACAATAGCCCTGCCGACAGCTACTCTTTGGCACTCGCCACCAGAAAGCTCCTTGGGCTTACGATCCAAAAAGCTGTTTATACTCAGTAGATTCGCCGCGTCGTTGACACGCCTTTTGACCTCATCTTTGGGAAACTTACGCAGCTTAAGGCTGAAAGCCATATTTTCGTAGACTGACATATGCGGGTAGAGCGCGTAACTCTGAAAGACCATAGCGATATCTCGATCCTTCGGCTGAACATCGTTAACCACCTTACCATCTATACGTATCTGACCAGAAGTCAGGTCCTCCAATCCGGCGATCATCCTTAGAGAAGTGGATTTACCACACCCCGAAGGGCCTACCAGCACCATAAACTCCCGGTCCTTAACGGTAAGATTTATATCTCTGCAAGCCATAACATTCCCGTATGACTTATTAACGTTCTCTAATACCACTTCCGCCATGTTTTCACCTCGCTATTTTGGCGTTAACACCTAACCAACGCCAAAATTTTAACACTCGCTTATTATCCTGTCAATGATAAACTGCCTCCCTCTGTAACCCCTCAGTCTCGGGGTGTATGTGGGTTCAAGGGGCCGATCAAGATGTGTCAGGAGGGAAAAAGAGGGGGTAAGGGTCAAGGGCAAGGTCATCGGCCAATTTATCCAGCACAGCT
>JAUXIB010000196.1 GCA_030621225.1 candidate division FCPU426 bacterium | reverse complement strand
GTGACGTGACGCCATTTGGTGGACACGTCCAAATACATCCTGATATTCGGAGCACATGAGTTTATAGAATAAGTTTGCCCTTTCCTGCGTGACGACAACGAAGAATCAAACTGTTCATCACCGTTCTCGCCGCGCACCCAGAATTCCAAAGCGCCCTTCTCGCGAATCGGCGTCAGGTCTATCTCAGGCAGGTCCATCCCTCCCCCCGACCAACTCTTGGCATCCATCACAAACTGCGCGCTAAACTTACCCTCCTTGAAAACGGTCTCGTCGCGAATAACGTAGCCGTAAGGATCAGGATAAGACCACCAATCAGTCAATGGTTCATCAAGGAAAATGATAAAATCGTCCGCGCCGCGTTGCACACGTTCCCGCTTGCGCGCGGTCCTTCTCAGAAACTCGTACTCCTGCCTATCGTATTCCGGCACCAGTACCACGTGATCTATCCAGTACTTCCTTTCCGGGCGAAATAGCTTCCCGGTATGCTGGTAGAAACTATCCGCCTTCGTCCAATCAAACACCGTGTCCACCCGACGCTGCCGGTCAGTCGGTTCACCACCCGGAGTAAGGATATCGCGCCACACGTAACCGTTGGTCGGGAACTCCGCCAGGGGCATGATCACCTTCTGCCACTCGGTATTAACGAATACGAAATTCCTGATGCCCATCGTTGTCTTGCCGGCGTTTTTCTCTATTTGACCTTCCTTGGCTTTTGCCTTAAAACCAACGTCAAAGAACTCGCCCTCCCTGATTCCCTTGACCCAAAAAACCAGGGCGCCTTTTTTACGAAAACGGGTAAGATCACCCGGGTTATTCACGCTGGAGCTCTTCCAGGCCCCAAGGAAATACATGTTTAAATCGTTATCCTTTTTGGTGTCAAGCCGATAAAGCATACTGGCCGAACCAAACTTTTTTTCTTTCTTATCCAGGATGATCCTGCTCTTCTTGTTGCTGCTCTTCTGTTCCACGCCGAAAGCGTATTCATCCCGAAAGAGATAGACGGTGCCCGGCGGAAATTCCGGCGGTTCATCACTGCCGCGCAGATTGACCAATATCTTTTTCAGACCCACTTCCCTAGGGTTAAGGTAAAGCGCCTGCTCGAGCAGCTTGACCGCTCTTGCGTTTTTGCCCATTATCGCCCAAACATTAGCTTCCTTGTAAAAGGCCTGCCATTCAGAGGGATTTACAGTCCGCACGTGCTTATACCATTTGATGGCGTCCTGAAACTTATTCGCCGCCACATAGGTATCACCCAGCAACAGCATTGCCTCAGTGTTTCCCTGGTCCAGCTTGATGGCGGCATAAATATATGTCATCGCCTCAAACGGCTTCCCCTGCTCGGCAAGTGATTTACCGTAGGCCAGATACTGAGCAGCGCTAGCCTGCTGCGCTGACAAGTTACAGCATAGTGATAAAAGTAAGCCAACCATCGTCACAGCGCTGATTATTCTTTTCATTATTGTTCCTCCCGTGGCCTTGCCACCTACCCCTGATACTATTTATACCACAAAGGTCTTCAGGTTGCAAGCCTTCGACTAAACTCGTAGTTCGTAGCTAGTAGCTCGTGGCTCGTAGCTCGACAAGCACCGTTCCCCGTGTCCAGTGTCCTGTATCCCGTGTACTGCCTTATTCATAACTCATAATTCAGAATTCATAATTAATAATTCACCACCCCCACCACTTTATCGAGGCCAACCGCGCCGAAAAACCGGCTATCAGCAGCTACCTCACGGCTATCAGCCAGCAAGAAAATCCCGCCCGCCGGCACGCGATACGGCCCATATTCGTCCCGCTCCTGCATCTGCCGCTCACCCCGATAACGAACATAGGGTTCATTCTGCGGCTCACCGTTTAGATATAGACGGCGGGCATGTATAGTGACAGTATCTCCCGCCAGCCCCACCACCCGCCGCAACAAAAGCGCTTCTCCCTCGGCCAAGCGCACGGCAACCACTTCGCCATACCGCGGAGCGCGATGGAGAGCGGTAAATTTATTCAGGAAGAACCCCTCTCCTACATACATAGTAGGCTCCATGGCATCACTGCCGATATGGCAATAAGGAAAAAGCACCCGCTGAATGGTAAGCGCAAGTATGATTACTACTAATAAACTTATTATGATCTTTGGTCTCATTGCACTTCTCGTCCAATGTCTCAACGTCCAAGGTCTAACGTCACTCCGATCTGACGTTTGACATTAGACCTTTGACGTTCGACGCACTTTCCCCGTATCCTGTGTCCCGTGTGCCGTGTACTGCGTTATTCATAATTCAGAATTCATAATTCAGAACTCATAATTCCTTACACCCCTTCTCGCTCACTATAACGCTGATATACTTCAGCGGCACTCTCTCAAACAGTCCCTTTTTCTTGCCGCGACTCTCTTTGAAAGTATAATCACCTGCCCTGATAAATTTCGGTGAGGTCGCCGCAACCCAGACAGGTATTCCCCTGGCGTGAGCCAGCCGCGCCAAACGCAGACTGCCGACCTTATTTACTACCCCATCCTCACACACCGCGTCAGCGCCCAGCAACACCAGATTACATTCGCGCAAAGTCTTTGCCGCTTGCCTGTCCTCCAGCAATTCCACAGCCAGGCCGGCTTTCCTTAGCTCACCTGCCAGGGAAGCCCCCTCCCCTAATGGCAGCGAACGCAAAGCAAAAACCTTTTTCACCTTCTGCCTGGATGCCAGCAATAATGCTAACACCTCGCTGCTGCGGCTGATGGTCATCACTACCGCATCTTTAGACATCCGTCTCGCTCCCTTGAACGCCAGCCGCCGCGGCCCCACCTCAACCAGTTTCTCCTGTTTCTTCAAATAAGACATAAATCGAACGCCAAAAACCGCGGACTTCAGTCGTGTGCGCTGCGCCAGTTCCATGATCGCCAGCGAAATATTCCCCAGCGGCGCCATCGCCGGACGCACCACGCGCAAACCCTGGCCAAAAAGCAATATGTCCAGCAGCAAACTCTCCGAGAACACCCCCTGCCGCGGACAAAGGGAGCGGAGAAACGAGATCACCTCAGCTCCCAGTTCCCCCGCACCATGTTCGCGATCCAGGGCCAGCCCGGCCAGTTTCTTCGCCAGCAAACGGCGGGTATTGCCGCCCGGCTTCGATTTTAACATCATCAGTTTATTCATGATCCTTGTATCGTGTATCGTGCACCACATACTGCGCTACTGATCACGCTACACGCTGTACGCTGTACGCTGTACGCCACACGAATTAAAATGGCGGCTGCCGCTCCAGCCACAATACCTTGTGCTTCCAACATCCCTGCAAAAAACCAATCATCCTGCCCCAGTTACACGAATAGCGTATAAACCAGTATGCTGGCAAGAGCCACCATCTTTTCGCCCGCCCCATCAGGGCAAAGTAACGCAAAACACAGTAAGTGGCCAAAACAAACAAGGCCACCGTCAACCAACCCCAGCCCTGCGCCCAGCCAAAGATGAAATACGATCCCCAAGTTAACAACATATAGATATGCATCAGGTAAAAATAGCCGAGATTCAATTCAACATAGGTGTGCCTGGTCTTAAAGGTGATCGCCGGCCAGCGGCCGAATAAAGGGAAAGCCAGCTTGAAACGCGGCCCGCCGTGCTTACGCAGATCCTGCGGCCCGCCCGCGGCCCACCAGCGCTGCTGCTTGATCAGATCGAGCACGGTGATACGATGCATATGACGCACCAACGCTTTGGGGTTGAAGTAAAAACCGTATCCTGCCTTACCGATACGGCGCCCAAGATCAACGTCTTCGTTAGAACCGTAGTCCTCATCTAATCCCCCGACCTGTTCCACAACCGCACGCCGGTAGGACATATTGGCGGTAGCTCCCCATTTCTCCCACTCGTCCTCTATCATCCCTTCGGTCAATCCTTCCTTTGCCAACGACTCGATCAGGCTCTTGCGCACCAAAAGCCCGATATCCTCGCAGTACAACTCGGCAAGACGGTTAGAAGTACGTAGCGAACCAGTGTGTCCGACGATACCGGCCACCTGAGGATGATCAAGATAGACACGCAGAAATTCCTTCAGCCATTCCCTGCAGGGGGCGCAATCAGCGTCAGTGAAAGCAATGTAGTCTCCCCCGGCTTTTTTAAGGGCAGTGTTTCTCGCCTGGCTGGGTCCGGGACAATCCGAATATTCCAGCAACAGTAATCGCCCGGGGTTTCTCTGCTGGTAGCCACGAATTATCTCCAGCGTGCCATCAGTGGAACCACCATCAGTTATGATGATCTCATAATCAGGATAATCAATATCAAGTAAATGGTCGAGGCACCTGCTGATCGTCCGCTCAAGATTCCGTACGGGAACAACGATTGAGAATTTATGGGATTTTTCCATCATTCTTGCGGTACGACATTAACGACTCTTTACCACCAAGCCACCAAGAAAATCTTCCTTGGTTAACAGCAGGAACATTCTCCGGTCAAAGATGATCCTGGGACTTTATCAAAAAAAAGACGTTCCTTAGTGCCTGCTATGTAAGAAGATGTCAAGCCTAGTTTTCAACGCGGAAATTGATAATGTCTGTTAATCACGCGCAGTCTGCTATTCAGTCGTTTCTCAGCATGGAGAAAGACTATTCTGCC
>JAUXIB010000110.1 GCA_030621225.1 candidate division FCPU426 bacterium | reverse complement strand
GGGTAAAGTTAAGCTGTATGCCGGGATAAGCGCTAAGCTCCGCTTCGAGTGACTTCACCAGGCTCTGCTTTTGCCGCTGCGCGTCGGGCTTTAGCGCGATCTGAATATTAGCAAAGTTGACCGGGTGCGGATGGCTTCCCAATTCAGGCCTGCCGACCTTAGCGACACTGCTCTCTACCTGTTGATGTTTACCGATGCGCCGTTGCAGATCCATTATTACTTCCTTGGCTTTCTCCAGCGAGATGGAGGGAGCCATCGTAACGTTGATCTGTAGCGCGCCTTCTTCCAACACAGGAATAAACTCGGTACCTAATCTGCTAAAAAGCAGTAGTGAAGCTATCAATGGTATCAATACTATCAGCAACAGTCGTTTTCGTGCCAGCAGCGCGCGCCGCAGTAAAGGTTGGTAGAGCGAAGTCAACCGTGCCAATAACGACTTACGCTCCTGCTGACCGGGACGCAGCAGAAAGGTTGCGAGCATCGGCGCCATGATCAAGGCGGCGATTATTGATCCCAACAGCGCGAAAGTAATGGTCGAAGCCATCGGCGAGAACATTTTTTGTTCTACCCCTTCGAGCGTAAACAAGGGCAAGAAGACGATAATGATGATCAGCGTCGAAAAAAATACCGGGCGGGAAACTTCCCCACAAGACGTAATAATGGTTTTACAGAGATTGAGATGACCCGGACGCGTTACCGACAGTCTGCGATGTATATTCTCGACTACCACTATCGCGCCATCACCCAGCATACCGATGGCGATAGCGATCCCGCCCAGCGACATCAGATTGGCCGACATCCCGGTCCAGCCCATCAACATAAAAGCGAAAAGAGCGCAAAAGGGCAAGGCCAGAGCAACGATAGTAGCTGCCCGGATATTCCCCAAGAAGAGGAAGAGCACAAGCAATACCAGTGATCCTCCCTGTAGCAGGGCGTTACGCACCGTTGAAACAGCTCGTTCTACCAGAACGCCCTGGTCATAGTAAGGAACCAGCTTTACACCTTTCGGCAGTATCGATTGTATTTCCGGCAACTTCTCGCGCAGACGCGCTATCACCTGGGAACTGTTTTCGCCGTAGAGTTTGAGCACAATGCCGGCAACGATCTCGTGTTCGCCATCCAGGGTTACTACACCCCGCCTGACTTGGTTACCGTATTCCACCCTGGCAACATCCGTCAGCCTGATCGGCACGCCCTCAATAACCTTTAATTGGATCCGCCCTAGATCCGAGAGGCTTTTTATCAGACCAACGCCGCGTACCAGGTATTCCTCGGAGCCCAACACCAGAAATTGTCCGCCCACATTGCCGTTATTGGCGTTTATCGCGGCGACCACATCCGCGGCACCAAGCTCGTACTTGCTCAATAGATGTGGGTCAAGCTGCACCTGGTATTGAAGGACGTACCCACCCATAGACAAGATGTCGGTAACCCCCGGAACCGTCTGCAACCGGTATTTCACCGTCCAGTCATTGACCTCACGCAAGTAGGTATTGGCTTGTTTACCTTCGGTATCGGCACCTGGTTCCAGGCTAAGGTAATACATAAAAGCTTCTCCCAACCCTGTAGATATCGGGCCCAGCGCAGGCGGCTCGTGCATATCAGGCAACTTGGCCATCGCCCGTTTCATCCGCTCTGAGACGATCTGCCGCGCGAAATAAATGTCCGTATCATCGTGAAAATACACGTAGATGACCGCCATACCAAAAGCGGAAGTAGATTTTACCAATCGCACCCCGGGCAAACCGTTCATTTCGGACTCCAGCGGGAAGGTTATCAGCCGCTCTACTTCCTCCGGCGCCATGCCATGCGCTTCAGCGAATATCGGCACCATCACCGGAGATATATCGGGAAAAGCATCTGTAGGCAAACGTCGATAGTTGATCGCTCCTGCCACCAGAGTTATCAGCAAAAGCAGTCCGACGATAAGTCGATTATTTATCACCCATTGAGTCAAGCTGTTCATGATCATCACTCCTGTTAATGCCCGTGACCGGCGTGTCCGCTGAGAGACCCGGTCACCAATTCCGCCTTTAGCTCAAAAGCGCCTCTGGTAACATAACTGTCGCCAACCTTCAGGCCGGAAGTTATCTGGCTATAATCATTTCCCCGTTGTCCCAGCACCACTTCCCGGACGCCATATTCCCCCGACGCCAACGGAACAAAGACGATCCTCCTCTCGTCCAATTGCAGCACCGCGTCATTCAGCACTACCAGGGATTTTTCCTGACTGGAAATACTCAACCGTCCTGTCACAAACATACCCAACTTAAGCGTATGCTCGTGGTTATCCACTCGGGCGCGAATTTTTACAGTGCGGCTGTGTTCCTCAACACGGGGCGAGATATAGATAACCGTTCCCCGGTGTTGCTTACCGGGATAAGCGTCCGTGGTGATCAGCAGACGTTGCCCTCGCTTTACCATAGACAGATCCTTCTCATAAACATCGAAGTTGGCTTTTAGCTCGTGTAAATAAGCTACAGTCAATATGGAAGTTATCGCGTCGACCCTTTCACCGCGCGAAACATTAACCGCCACTACCTCACACCCCCCGGGAGCTGTCAGCGTAAAAGACGCGCTACCATCATCGGGCTTGACCTCCGCCAACGCGGTTCCATTTTCCACCTCATCCCCCAAGCGCACAAAAAAATTGCTCACCACGCCTGATTTACCGGCTGTAACGTGAAATACTTGCTCGAAGTCCCGCGCCACCTCGCCGTTAAGAGAGATCTCTTTTTGAATCTTTCGCATTTCCACACTACCGATCTCCAGACCGATTATTTCAACCGCCTCGGCTGAGAGGTCTATTACCTCACCATCGTGATCTTCATGCTCACCTGCTTCTTGATCATGCCCGTGGCCTTCGTGTTCATCGGCTTCTTCAGCATGGTTGTGGCCTTCGTGTTCCGCGTGATCGTCATCGTGGCCCTGCGCGCAACCAGCCCAGAAAAATAACACTAGTACAACTGAAGCCAACGTTACTATTCGCCTCGCTGCTATCGTCATAACTCACCTCCTACGGCTCTTTCAAGTTCTGCGAATCTCAAACTGTAATCAGCCTGCGCCGTCAGGTATCCCTGCTTTACCTGCTTATGTTTGCGCAGCGCTTCCAAATACACCAAATACTCTACCTGGCCATCACTGTAACGGGAACTAACATAATCCAAAAGCTCGTTCGAAGCGGGCAGCGATTTTTTCATCAAGTCCAGTCGTCGGCCGGACAATTTTAATTCACGCAGGCTCTCGTTTATCTCCAGCTCAACACGTCGCTCCAGCCCGGCGATGCGCTGTTCGGATAGAGCGATCTGGTTCTTGGCCGCCGCCCGTTCCCCGCCCTGCCAGTACCAAAGCGGAATAGATAGTGACAGACTGCCCCCCACCACCTGTTCTCCCTCCTCACGTCCTAGAGACATGCCTAATTCCGGGACTCCCAATAATTCCCGTTTAGCCAAGCTAAGCGCCAGCTTGCCGCTCTGGTGTGATAAGCGTAACGCGACTAGGTCGGCCCGCTCCGTTTTACCTCGTGCCACCAACTTTTTGGCGCTGTAACCTTCCTGTTTAACATATAACTCCCCAACGCACTCGAAACGCTCGCCGGGCGTTCTAGCCAAGAGGATGTTCAAAGAGGCATTAGCCACATATAGCTCCTTCTCCGCCCGCAATACTTCCTCCTCTGCCTCGTAATTCTCCAGCCGCGCTCTAAGCAGCTCACTCTTCAGCGCTTGGCCCAAGCTATGTCTGAGCTGTACCTTATCTGAAAAGCGCCGGGTCATCTGCAAGCCGTCCCGAACAAGCTCCATACTCCGCCCAGCCAGCAACACCCGATAAAAGGCCTGCTTCACCAGCAAGCGCAGTTCGAGCCGCGCCGCGGCCAGCTCTAATTGTTTTATCGCCAATTCATTGTCGGCCAGTTTAAGTCGCAACCCCCTGGTGCCAAAAAGCTCTATTTCCTGGCTTAGGCCCAGCTCATAATCAAGCTCCTCTTGCCGACCTGCCGCGCCCAACTCTATAGAAGGATTCGCGAAAGCGCCGGCTGACCGGTGTGCCGCCTTAGCGGCGACGACTTCCCCTCTTACCTCTTGCATTAGTTCGCTGTGCGCCGCGGCCAATTTCAAAGCCTGCGGCAAAGTCAAACGCAGCTCCGCCTCTTCCGCCCCACCGATAGCGGGCAGGAATAACCAAACAGCTAATGCAATGGATCTCATCCAGATGCGCATGTATTCGTCCTCAATATTTTTAGTTGTAATCGAGCAACAATGACGTACTTGTACATCATCGCAAAATGATAAGCGGGTAATTCAGCGGATGTCAATCAGGAGGATGAAAGATAGTATGCGTCAGCAGGGGTAATTCCATTTGCTGACCCATACTTGGGAGGATAAACTCAAGTAAAAATGTGCTCAGCTCGGCGTTATTAACAGTTATCACTGATACACTACCGTGACAAACGCAAGCGCAGTCATCCGAGCCATCATCGTGGCAACTGCTGTCGGCATGTGTGCTCGGTAATATAAAGCCCAGCAAAGCTACTACAGCCAGCAATAATACGAAGGTTTTCAGTGTTCGTCTCAACATTGATAATATCATACCACTATAGAAGTATTTGTCAAGAGCGGCAATCGAGAAACCGTAATCCTGATAAAGCACGCATTGAGGAAGTTTATAATTACTTTACATCTTTGCTACCGCATTGTATAATACCGCTCTTGGCATAAAGCTGGCACATCGGGCGTGTTTGTCAGCAGAATAGTAGACGAGAATCGATCCTACTTCGCTCCTACGGAGCTACGAAGGACAAGTATTCGAGATTAGACCGCCCCCTCCCGTCTGCTTGTCAGCAGACAAGCGGATGTAGAAGGGGGATGAGGGACAGGATGAGGGAAGGATGAGGGACACGTCTTATTTGATCAAGTCACACCTGACCCCTATTTATACTATTTATAAACGTTAGCTTATTCATATGCTCCTCACTTCAGGTTAAATTTGCCGCGCAGTTTAATATCTGTTGCCGAGGCGCCGATCAACACCTCGAATTCCCCCGCCTCCACAGTCCACCCCTGGCCGGGAACGTAAAACTGCAGTGCCCTGCGGTCCAGCTCTATCTCCAGCCGCTTGCTCTCGCCCGGCTCCAGCTTCACCTTCTCAAATCCCTTCAGCTCCTTGACCGGACGCGGCAGAGAGCTTTCGCTATCGCTCAGGTAGAGTTGGACCACTTCCGCACCGACACGTTTGCCCGTGTTGCTCAGTTGGAACGATACCCTTAGCGTATCATCCGCCGTTATCTCACTCGCGGAAAGCTTCAGGTCCTTGTACTCAAAGCTGGTATAGCTCAGCCCATAGCCAAAGGGAAACAGGGGCTCGATCCCCTGCTTGTCAAAGTGCCGGTGGCCGCAGAAAACCCCGTCTGTCAGTTCTACTTTCTTGTCGTTATCGTCATCGTGATAGTTGTCACTTGCCCCCCTATCCTCAAGCCGTTTCTCCCAGGTAATGGGCAGCTTGCCCGAGGGATTCACCTGGCCAAAGATTATCTCGGCCGCGGCCCGTCCCCCCTCCTGGCCGGGATACCAAAGGTGCAACAACCCCTTCACCTCAGACAGCCACTCCTCTGTGGCGATCGACCCCCCGGCAAACAACGCCACCGTGGTGGCAGGATTCTCCTTACAAACGTCCTTGATAAATACTTCCAACTCCTCAGCCAGACCGTACTCTCTGTCGCGGCCCTCTTTCTCGCTCTCCTTGGTGAAGCCGACACAGAGCACCACGGCATCCGCCTCCTTTGCGGCGTCTAGCGCCTCCTGACGTTCGCGCACCGGAACAGAGGCATCCTCCCAGCCCAGGTGAATGCCATTCCACCTGGTCTTGCGACCGTGTTCCAGCACCAGCTCGCAGTCCTGGTCTTTCTTGAGCGTCAAACGTTTGACAAAGGTGGGTTCCCCGTTTCCCTCGGTCTTGAATACTTCCTCGCCGTTGACCAAGAGCCGCCCCCGGTTACCCCGGCAACGAAGATAGACCAGGTAGTCACCGTCCTTGGGTACCCGGATCGCGCCCCGCCAGCGTACGCTGCCTCCCTCAGGCTCCAACCCCTCACAGGGGGCCTTGTTGATCCAGCCAAAGTCCACCCGTTCATCCAGTCGGCTCAGCTTTGGCTCTCCCGCCAACTCAAGGTTATCGAAATATTCCGCCTGCAATCCCGGTTTGCCGTCCGGACTGACAAACTCAGACTTGCCGAACAGCTTTAGCTCACGCTGCGGATCTACCCCAGGGCAATGGGTCACCTGCACCCCATCGCCGACAACCTGCTTCAAGCCATCGAGGACACTGATGGTGTGATTTGGCGGCGTATAGGAACTGCCGCCGCCGCCGATCACCGCCGGGTGGGCGTGCTGCCCCAGCACGGCCAGCTTTTTGATTTTTCCCACCTCCAGCGGCAGCAATCCCGCCTCATTCTTTAGCAGGACGATCCCGCCCCGTGCCACATCCAGCGCCACCTCTGCCGTCTCGGGGTCATCTCCCGGTATGCTCTTGTCCAACTGTTCATTATCCAGCCAACCGAAGCAGATGCCAAGGCGCAGCAGACGCCGCAGCTTCTCATCGATCACCTCTTCCTTGACCTTACCTGACTTGACTTCCGGCGTCAGCTTCTCACGGTTGAGCCACTGGGCATCCGGCATCTCCAGGTCCAAGCCACCGTTGGCCGCGCCAGCCGCCGAATAGGTAGACACCCAGTCAGACATCACCAATCCATCGAATCTCCACTCATCGCGCAGTATCTTGTTATTCAGATAATCATGCTGCGAACAGTGCACCCCATTGACCAGATTGTAACCGGTCATCAGCGCGCCGCTTCCACCGTCAACTATCGCCGCCTTAAAGGCCGGTAAGTACACCTCGCGCAGTGTCCGCTCGTCCAGGTCAGACGAAACATTATGACGGTCAAATTCCTGGTAGTTAACGGCATAGTGCTTAACAGTAGTCGCCACACCATTGCTCTGTACCCCCTTGACGTTCTCGGTAACCAGTTGAGCCGCCAGGTAAGGGTCTTCCCCCAAATACTCAAAGTTGCGTCCACAAAGCGGCGAGCGATAGATATTCACCCCGGGAGCCAACAGGATATGCACCCCCCTGGCGCGGCAGTCACGGCCCAGGCCCCAGCCAAGCTTGTAGGACATCTCCCTGTCCCAGGAAGCGGCAGCGCAGATACTGGCCGGATAAGCGGTCGACTTGTCTGTCCACCAATGCACGCCGAGCGGACCATCAGCCATCTTCAAGACCGGTATCCCTTTTTTCTCGTTGCCGGTAGTCGACTGGTGCTTGCCGCCCAATAGGTCGATCTTCTCCTCCAGGCTGAGCTTGGCGAGGATACCATCTATCCGCGCCTCTATATCAGCGTCAGAAGCTTTGAAACGTTTGTCTGTACTAAACATGGTCGCTCCTTTGGCAGTCGACTGCCAGATTAACAGAATCAGGGCAAGCATAACCCATGATCGCAGCATCATCCCGGTCATTTGCCCTCCCCCAGTATCTGCTCCAACCAATGCCCTTGATGCCAAGTTGAAAGCAATAGTAAGGTATGATACCAAAGCCATCGGCACTATATGTAAAAAAAATGTCAAAAGGGGATGAGGGGGATGAGGAATGGGATGAGGGACACGTCTTATTTGATCAAGTTAACCAGTAGTGGAAAAGGCGCTCTGCATGAGTGTCTTTTTTAGTCGTACTTAGTAACGCCTCAGTTACGGGGGCACGCACGCGCAAAAGACCTGTAGGGGTTCAATTTATTGAACCCTAGGGCGCGATTAATCGCGCCCCTACATGCGCCAACGAAATTGCAATGCCCCCATAACTGAGGGAATACCGTACTTATCCCTTTAGGATATAGTCATCCTTAAATTTATGATAGCATGAGGGGGTGACGAAAATGGATAGGTGCGGTAAAATAACTTGAATATTTAAGGTGTGTCCCCCGGACCATCGGAGAGTGATCTCGCCGTTAACCAAGGGGATTTTTCTTGGTGTCTTGATCCTACTCTGCTAAAGCTACGTAGGACTGAACCCTTCGTAGCACAAAGTGCGAAGTAGGGTGCCTTGGTGGTGAAGAGCTGTTTTCGGTGCTTCCTTGGTCCTGCAGGGGGGTCACCATCTCTCTTCCCATTTCCATGAGGAAGTTTATAATTACTTTACATCTTTGCTACCGCATTGTATAATACCGCTCTTGGCATAAAGCTGGCACATCGGGCGTGTTTGTCAGCAGAATAGTAGACGAGAATCGAGAATCGAGATTCGAGATTAGACCGCCCCCTCCCGTCTGCTTGTCA
>JAUXIB010000138.1 GCA_030621225.1 candidate division FCPU426 bacterium | reverse complement strand
CCAGCCGCAACATTCGCCTGACCACTCCTGTAAAGCCTAGCCACTTCCGCCGCCAAGCCTTGCTTGGCCTTTTCTTGCAATTGTTTCGCCACTTTATGACCGCTCTCCCATCGAAGTATCTTTTCAAAGGCCTTAAGCGCCCCCAAATAGTTACTATTAATCAAATGATCCTGACCTTCACTGGTATTGTGGTCGATCGCGGCGGTCATGGTCCGCGCTCTGGCGTTCTGCATCTGCGTATCGCCGGAATCCAATTCCAGGACACGCGCCTGCATCTTCAAGGCCTTATCATATTCATAGTTATCCTCGAGCGCCAAAGCATAATTGTAAAGCAGGTTAGTGTCCTCGGGCATCTTGGCCAACGCTTTTTCATAGTATTTTTTAGCATTCAACAAATCGCCTTCCTTCTGATAGCACATCGCCAGGTATTTCATTGCCGCGGCATCGCCCGGGCTAAGCTTCAGGGCCTTCAGCAAATACCCCTTGCTCTCAGAGAACTCCTGATTCTGCAGGTGGTGCTTGGCCAAGGCCATAAGCGCCCGAACATAATTCGGATCCTGCTCCAGACAAGCCTTGAATGAAACAATCGCCTGCTCGCTATCATCCTGCTCGTTCAGCATCATACCCAGGTTACAGTGTCCCTCGGCATCGCCCGGACTTAATTCAAGATACTTGCCCAGATATTTGATCGCCTTATCAAGCTCCTTCAAGTGATAATAGGACATAAATAGTTTGCGCATGCTGTCCTTGTCCTGCGGAGCATACGAAATAGCTTTCTCGAATGACTTGGCGGCGTCCTTATACTTCTTCTCCTGAAAGCGAAGCAAACCCTGGGCAAAGTGCATTAGGTTTGCCGCGTCTTTGTCATTCTTCTTTATCTTAAGCGTAGCCTTAAACTCCGCCAACGCCTCGGCAATCATATTTTCCTGCAGATAAAGCACGCCAAGATTGTAATGGTTATCAGCATTCTCGGGGGCGCTCTTCACCGCCTTCTGATACTCCTCGATACGTCCTGATTGCAGCAGGGCAGTACAAAGCACTAGCGCAATCACCAGCATCGGCCAGATCAACTTCCTCGACATAATATCTTTACTCATATTCTCCTCCGCGTAGATACCCACGGGCAAGCCCCCGCCTTCGCCAACCTACTTCGCCCCCCTGTCTTCCTGTCGGAAGACAGGAAGGGGGGCTACGAAGGTCAAGGGGTTGGCGAGGCAGGCGTGGCACTTTAGCACACTGCACTTGCCCGTGGTTATCTACTTTTTTTACAGGCTGCGCTTGACCTGAATCCTTCGGATTCAGGATGCGGCATCGATCCTCTTGCTGTATGTTATCATGATTTTACATCCCAAGGGGCACGGCTTGCCGTGCCCTAACTAATCGCCGCCGCCCCCGCTCCTGTCTGCCGACAGGCAGACGCGGGGGGAACTCAAGGCGGCGATTAGAAAACTCTTATTAATTCTATAGCTATCCTGCCTTGCGCAGCCGAACTACCCCCTGCTTGGGAACAGCCGAACCATCCCCTTTTTTCGGTTTGCTGGTATAAAAGATCTGGCTGCCGTCCGCCGACCAACCAAGACGCGTCGCCCGGGGCAAGCGCAATCCATCTGTCAGCTTCTTTACGTACAAGCCGTTCCCTTCCATCAACCAGATATCTCCGTTATAAACAAAACTGATCTTGTCCGAAACATGAGAACAACCCACCCGATAACCCAACTCCTCGCCTACTACATAAAGGTCTCGCAATACGCCATCGGCCAACGAGAGTACCTCAATCTTATAATCACCATCCTTCTTATCGCGCCGCGTAAAAATCAGCCTTGCGCCGTCTTTGCTCCAAACGGGAAAAAGCGCGCTTCTGGTTTTCGACAAACGACGGCGGGGCTTCCCCTTTTCCCCTAAGTATAAATAATAAAAACCATCCTCTGCCATTTCCCGGCAGACATACCTACGCTTATCAGGGGAGTAGACCAGATACCGACTGTCAGCCTTGTAACCAGGGAATTCCTGCTCCGATATCTTTCGCACCGGCCTCACCTTCTCTACCGCCAGCTGATAAGTCTTGGCCTTATTCACATAGTCGCGCTCAGCCTGCAATTTGCTGACCTTATCCAGCATCTCTTTCTGATCTTTCTCCAGCAAGAACTCCGGCACCTCTCTTATAGTACGTTCCAGTAATTTCTTGCCCTGATAGTTCTTCTGCGCTTCGATCAGCCGCTTTGTCTCCTTCACCCGGGCCCCCGCCAGCGCATTGGCCATTCGCCGCATGCCTTTTTCGTTCTTATATAGCGCCAAGGCCCGCGCGTAACATTCATTCGCCTTCTTTTTATTGCCGTCACGCTCGTAAATTCCCGCCGCCTTTTCCAAGGCCCAGAGCGCGTAAAGGCTATCTGTATGCTTCGTGCTCAGCGATAGAAACCCCTCTAGGGCTTCGTGCAACATCTTCAAGCGCAGCTCACAATGAGCGATACTATAGAGAATAAAAGGCTCCAGCTCGCTGCCGTGAAAATCCGGCAGCAATTGTTTGAAGTCCTGATGCGCAGCAAAAAAGTTTCCCGCCCCCTCTTTTTGTAGCGCACCATGCAAACTAACCACTTCCTGTCTTTGGCAGGAGACAAGGCAAGATGATAAGACAAACAACGCGATAATTCCTATCCCCTGTGTGTTTTTTTTGGTCATTCTCATGCTTACCCTTCAGCACCCCGCTAGATACATAAAACTACCCGAAAAATTCCTTTAATCCCCCTCTATACTCCCCCCCTCAAGGGGGGAGTAAAATGGCAGATATCCATCATCGGCGTTTTCGCGGAGGCTTCCATAATTCCGAACAAGAAGACACGGGCATTAGCCCGGGGATTCTCATTCCACCACCAAAATCACCTCAACCCGTCTGTTGCGCCGCCGGCCGGTAGGAGTAGTATTATTAAACTTGGGCATGGTACTACCGTGCCCACGCGCCAAAACCGAACGCAGATTGACTTTTTCTACTTCAATCAGATACCGAAGCACGGCATTGGCCCTTGCTTGAGAAAGACCCAGATTATAATCAAAAGCACCTTCCGGGCTGGAGTGTCCCTCAATATAAATCTTGCATTTAGGATTCTTGCGAATGATATTCGCCACCTGGCGCAACATGTATAAATCCCGCGGACTCAGCTGCGAGCTCCTGCTATCAAAGTAGACCGGCGGAACCTTGATCCTGCCGCGTTTATCCGGGCGTAACCGCTCCTCAGGGATCCTGCGCAGTTTCGTCTGCCGCGTGCCCTCTTCCCCCATACTCGCCGCGAACAAGCTGCCCTCTTTGACCACTCTCATCTCGCGGTCGCTGCTAATTCGCAATTTATAATTATTCATCACACCGCCAACCACCACCCCGCCCTTATCATCTTTGCCGTCCCACACTAGCTTTTCCGGCGGCTTACCACTACCACGCATAGTGCGAACTACTCGACCATCCGCATCGGTGATATCCAACTCCCACGCCTTGATGTCCATTCGCATTTCCTGATCGGCAAGCATCGACCTCGTATTGAATTCCGCCCTGCTAACAGCACCCGGATCGATTCCTCCCGTTTGCCGCTGCACCACCAGGTCCCGGGGCTCCTCCACCATACGCCGTCTAATCATTGGCTCATGGCTAAGCGGCAAAAAACGGTAGGTAAGTGAAATATAATGGGTGTTGCCCAGATCGCCAAAGGGGGCCAAAGCATAGTTGATGTTAACACCCCACTGACGCAAACCGCCGCCGCAAGAAAAACCGCTTAAACCGCCCAAATCCAAACCGTGTTCACGGAATTTATAACCGCCCCGCAAAGAGAGAATGTCCTTGATCACCACTTCCCCACCGCCATGGATCCAAAGATAACTATCCAGAGGCCTGTTCACCTCCAACGACAACGTAAATCGGTTGGGGGCGCGACGCCGGAAACGATAGGCAACTCCAGCCTTAAGGTCGGTGGGAAGCTTCTCGGTAAACTGATATTCTCCGTAAGAACTGAGAAAACTGAAGACATTCGTAGCGGCAAATCCTGCCGTACAGCGTCCGTCCAGCATAAAAAGCATCGCACCCAGATCTAAACCCACACCCATGGAACGATGGTGCATCAGGGAACTATGTAAATACTTAACGGCACCGCCCACGGCCAAAGACCCGCGACGGTAACCCGCGCCAAACGTAGCCGCCAGATCTGAAAAAGTGCCTGGTTCGGCTTCCCCATCCGCGGTACTATTAAAAGGTTCCAGCCAACCGTAGATGATACTCGCCCCCAGCCCTATAGGACCGTCTGTCGGCAAAGCCACCGCACCATAAAAAAAGTTCATATCCGCAAAGTAGCTGAGATACATCAGATCTACTTCCGGCTCCATCACCTGCACCAATCCGGCGGGATTCCAATGGACGGCATTATGGTCATCGGCCAAACCGACAAAACTCCCCGCAAGAGCAGCCGGTCGCACTCCAAAAGGAATCTTCAAATACTGGCGACTACTGGTAGCCAGACCGGAAGCCGCGGCTTCCATCCCCAAGAGAAGCAAGACGGCAATTGTCAAAAATGCCAACGCTTTTTTTTGCTGACGGATCATAGTTATCCCAGTAGATTACTGCACCTTCGCAGCCAAACAACATAATCCCGCATGCGGCGAACCTCCCAGCGGCAAGCCACAAGATATGCGACCAGCGGCCAAGCACGCTGACACACCCTTGAATCGGCGTAATCCGCGTTCACCATCAAACTCTGGGCAACATCTTCTTAAGTATATCCGTATTCTCCTGGTGGTGTCCTTTCTCCAGCTCGCCCAGCCTTTCCGACATGCTAACAAGAATGCCTTTCACCACCCCTTGACCCAACCCCTTCTGCACCGCCAACAGACGAAACTCCAATAACATTTTCAGGGCCTGTATCAAACGGTCATAACCATTTGAGATATCTAGCTTGTCCTTGTTCTCCAACACTTTCTTTGCGCTCAACTCGCCGCCATCCATCAAATTCCCTTTGTCATCAAAATTAACATTTTTGAAAATATCAGGAAATTTAGCGATAACTTTATCTACGCTGCGCGCCAGCATGGTCTTTGTAGCTTTCTCGCCAACTATTGGCGCAAGTTTGAAATAGAGAACATCGCGAAGCTGCTCATACATCAACAGGAGCTCATGATCCTTCTGGCCGGCGGTTAACTTTTCCTTTTGCTCCTCGCTCTTGGCCAGAATATCCTCCGCCCATTTCTTGGTCTTATCGTCAGATTTTTCCGAATCTATGGCTTTTTTCGCTTCTTGCTCTTTCCGGGCGTGTTCGATCGCTTCCTTCTGCCCTTCCTGCCGGGCCTCCTTGATCGCCGCTTCCTTCTCGGCTAACTGAACCTTGAGCACCTTCTGCAGTTCTTTCTCCTTACGGGCAATCTCTGCTTCGCGCTCCTTAAGAAGTTCCTCACGCTGCTTGACATCATCAGCCGCTTGCGCTTGCAGTTCCTCACCGCCTTTGACAGCTTCTCCGACACCGAAAACATCGGAAAGATCCAATTTAGTATCATCAGCTGAAGACAAAATTACACTCCTTCAGATTAGGGTTTTTTAGATATTATCACTTCCTACTATCTGTGTCAATATATTCGGAAAAGTCTTTTGGAAACAGGAAGATAGATGGTGACCCCGCTGCGGAACCAAGGAAGCGCTAAAAACGGCTCTTCACCACAGAGTCACAGAGTTCACGGAGGAACAACTTAGGAGAAACCTCTCTGGGTAACGGCAAGAAGCTCTCTTCGCAATAAGGGGAGCAATTGTTGGTCTTGGCGGGGCGCTTTAAGGGCAAATGGGATATTGAGGAACGGCTTAGGAGAAACCTCTCTGGGTAACGGCAAGAAGCTCTCTCCGCAATAAGGGGAGCAATTGTTGGTCTCGGCGGGGCGCTTTAAAGGCAAATGGGATATTGAGGAACGGCTTAGGAGAAACCTCTCTGAGTAACGGCAAGAAGCTCTCTCCGCAATAAGGGGAGCAATTATTGGTCTTGGCGGGGCGCTTTAAGGGCAAATGGGATATTGAGGAACGGCTTAGGGGAAACTAGAAGGGAGAGATACGCGATACGAAACAACAGTAGAATAACTGTTGCTAACGACTGGTTATGCTATCCTCTACAACGATAGTCAAATAATTAAAAAGATCCCCGTCCCGTCCCACACAATACTCCCGCATCGCACGGAAAATAGCCCGGTTACCAAGCTCTATCAACTCACGGGTTGTAACCCGTTGATCAGACCACTCCATCGCCGTAGTAACCACAAAAGGCATCAACGTCTGCGCAATAAGCCTTCTATAGCCCGGCTCACTTAAACGCTCCGGCTTAACCTGATCAATGCTTTCGCCCTCTATCCCTTGCAAATAACTGAGATAGCGCACGAAAACCGCATCCATTTCTTTTTTCAGGGGTTGATTCATCGGTATTATTTAATTCCGTTTATAAACAAATTATGGGGGAGGAAAAAGGAGGGCTATTTTATCCAACCCTAAATTTCCTTTTTCCCGATCCCCCATTACCTATTTATATCGCATAAACTGTGCCAAACTTTAATTTTATCACCAGTTTTTTTAAAACTATATTTGCTTTATTATCAGTGGTATACGCGGATTCTTGTATTTTATTGTTTTATTTCTTTCGCTGCTGATCTAGTTTATACGTCAGAATACTGACGAACCGTCAGATATACTCTTGCTGATGATGGGGGAAAGCTTTTTTCACCACAGAGCCACAGAGAACACAGAGTTCACAGAGAAACGGATTTTTTTGGATAACACCAACAACGACCAAAATCTTTCTCACCACGACGACACGACGTTCTTTTTTCAACACCAAGCCACAGAGAACACAGAGGACACAGAGAAACGGCTTTTCTTGGATAACACCACACCATAGCAATTAAAGTCCTTCTCACCACGACGACAAACGACTAATTTTCATCCACAAATTACACAGATTCCTATATTATCAAAAAAAACAATCTGTGTGATTT
>JAUXIB010000229.1 GCA_030621225.1 candidate division FCPU426 bacterium | reverse complement strand
AGCTGGCGGCTAAAATACTTTTTAAACTCATACCCCGGCCGGTTCACCACAAGAACTTTGCAACGTTGCGATAGTTCCGTGGCATTTTTCCAAGAGGAAAATTCTAAAACGGTATCAGACCCAATCATCATATAAAAGCCGCTGCCCCCTTCTTTTCCCAGCTCTTTAACGGTATCAATCGTATAAGACTTACCACCGCGTTTAATCTCCGTATCGCAAACCTCAAAAGCAGAGTTGCTATTCGTAGCCATCACCGTCATCACCAGACGATGCTGCGATAACGCCATATCTCTTTCTTCCTTATGGGGAGAACTCGCCGCGGGAATAAAAATCACCTTTTTTAAATTATATTCCTGGCGGATCATCTCGGCCGCCAGGAGATGACCATTATGAACGGGATTAAAACTCCCGCCAAAAAGAACTATTTTGCCAGCTGATTCTTCCATAATTTATTCCAGTAGTATATTGAATGCGCGGTCTTTCGTCAACTAGTATTGTCCTCGCCCTCACATCATAATCCCCACCCCTAACAGGATCATCTCCAAATCGCGGGGGGGCATTTGCGGGCAAATACCGTGTTTTCACCACAGAGCCACAGAGAACACTGAGTTTTCACAGAGAACTTTCCTCTATTCACTACTCAGTGCACTCGCTGGCAATAGTCGTCAATTGCTGCTCTGCAAGGAGCTTTTGCAGTCGGCAAAGGTCACGGAGACGCTAAATGAGACCACCGAGAATGAACACCGTTCCTCCGCCCTCTCATTCATTTGCCTTCAAATGCCCCGCTGAAATCAATAACTGCTCCCCGCCAAACGAAGGGTAGGGGCGTATTGCAATACGCCCCTACTTGCCGTTATTATTAAGAGCTTTCTCCCAAGACGTTCCTCCGTGAACTCTGTGACTCTGTGGTTAAATAGCCTTTTTGGTTTCTTGTCGCCCGCTGAAACAAATAAGAACTCAGCCTTCATAATTCATAACTCAGAATTCTTGTCGATCGGCAACACCCTTATCTTCTTGATATCCGCCGCTGACATCTTACCGTAAACGAAGCCGCGCCATTCCCAGCCACCCTCCTGTCTCGCTATTATCAGATATACTGTTCTATGCTGGCCACCATATCCCCGGGTAGGTAAAAAACAGATACTTCTGTCCTCCCGGCAGGAGATTCTATCACGTTTGAGTGCCGCGTTGCCGGCGTACTCCAAAAAGCTGTCTATGGCCAGGTCGAAGGGAGTGTAATCACCGTTTCTTCCCTTATAAGAAAGCTGAAAATTGCTTCTGCTGGCCAGTTTCCTCAATTGTTCCCGGTCTCGCCGCATAAGCAAACGCCATAATTCTTCCACCAGGGCTGAATCATTCGGACGAAGCCAATCGATTGTTTGCGTCAATATGATTATTTCCCTTTCCGCGGAACTAGAGGCCACTCCCCCGCCCGGGAATTCGCGATTCGGGTAATCCTCGATGATCCGTTCGTAAAGGACAAGCGCCTTTTTCTTATCGCCAACTACCTTGTAACCGGAAGCCACACTTGCCAAAGCACGCACTATAGCATCGGCATCCATAACCTTCTCTTTTTGCGCCAAGCGCAGGACGGCCAGTGCGCGCTCCGGCCTATTCATAACTTCAGCATAAACCCCAACCAGTTCAACGAATAGCTCCGCGCGCAATCGATCGCCGTACTTCCTTCTTGTCTCTTTTTCAAGACTGCTGACCGCTCGCGAATAATCGCCCACCTCGCGCCAAGCCAGATAATCTGCCCGGGCTTTCTGCCGCACGGTTTCCCGTGCAGTATGTTCCACATTTCGGCGATTATCACGATCATCTATCTCGTGCCTAACAGTTCCGGCGCTATCGATCGACCAGGTATCTAGTTCCCGGTCGGTGTCCAAGTTATCTACCGCCTCCAGCCAAAACTCTCCCTCGGCCACTAAAACATCTAATTGCCAAGTACTCTCCATCAACTCAGAAACCCCTAATTCCTCGATCCGCGTCGCGTACTGGCCGTTTTCCTGCTTGTATTCCATTTGTCCCTGCCGGGCCAGATCAAGTAATCCCCGCGCAGTATGCCCCTCAGCAAAAAGACTCCCAGGATATTGCGCAATGCCGATACAAAAAGCAAAGAGCAAAATCATCGGTATCCCTTTAGCTAGGGGGGATCCGCCTTCGACAAGGGCTAGGGCGGACACGTCGCGATACGCCCCTACAGGCTTTTGAGCGCGCTGTCTCTGCGCTGCCACCAAAGGGTTACAAATTTTCTTCGACCGCTTGCCAGATATCCTTTCAGGGTGTATAATTATGAGCATAATGGCGAAGAAAGAACCTCCTGTAAATAAACAATTCAGCATTAATTTCGACTCCCTGGTCAGTTTACTAGCCGAGAAATTCAATGTCGGCAAATGCTCGTTAATGCTGCTGGAAGAAGATCAGGGGGAAAAACTCCTGGTTATCCAATCCAGCGTTGGTTTATCAAAAGAGGTAGTTCCCACCGTAAAAATGTCCCCGCAAAGTAGCGCAATCGGCGACCTCACCGACATTGGCGCAGGCATCCTCGTGGAAAACGTAGAGCTAGATCCACGTTACAAACGCAAAAGCAAAAAACAGTATAAATCCAATTCCTTTATCTGCGTGCCGATCAGATCCGAAAAGCGGATCTACGGACTGATCAGCATCACCGATAAAAAAACTCCCCCTCACAACCTGAACAAGCCGGATCTGATAGAGCTCTGCACACTAGTCAGCTATCTCTTCCGCGACTTCAAGCATCCGGTATGGGTAAGCAGCAAGCGCTAGCCTTTTTCACCACGACGACACAACGTTAACGGCTTTCACCACTAAGACACCAAGTCACCAAGGAACACCTTTCCTTTTTAACCGGCAAAGTGCACTCTTCGATTATTAGGGGAGCAATCATTGATTTCCGCGAAGCATTTGACGGCAATCGATAGGCACGAAGGAACCTCGAGGCACCAAGAAAAAAGGATTACCTCCGCCTCCGTAGACTCCGTGCCTCTCACACCTTTGTGCCTTGCCCCGCCTTCAAACGCGCCGTTAAAACCAATAATTGCTCTCCTTTTACCGAAGATGACTCTAATCCTTTTTCAAAAGAAGGGCGTTTCTTGGTGTCTTCGTGCCTGCTATGTAAGAAGATGTCAAGCCTAGTTTTCAACGCGGAAATTGACAATGTCTGTTAATCACGCGCAGTCTGCTATTCAGTCGTTTCTCAACGTGGAGAAAGACTATTCTGCCGAAACGCCGGGAACGGACCAGACTTGGTGCCGGGCACAACAAACCCAAGGCAATAACGGTCGCGCTCCCTTCGTGATCACACACGGATCAAACAGGATTTTCGATTCCCGCTTCCACCTCTTTCTACGCCGCCGGTTCCACCGGCTCGCTGTAAACCTCCGCCCGCAACTGGGCCCGCAAACCCACATGCCAGAGCAAAATTCCCAGTCTGCGCATCATCGCTACCACCGCGATCTTCTTGTGCTTCGGATTCTTGGCCACGATCTTTTCGTAGGCCAACCGCGTCTCTTCGTGACTGCGGATACGCGCCCACACCGCCTGACACAACACCTTGCGAACTCACTCTGGCCCCTGGTGCGTGATGTGCCCCTTCTTTTCCGACCG
>JAUXIB010000043.1 GCA_030621225.1 candidate division FCPU426 bacterium | reverse complement strand
GGTGCGTAGCGCCGCCATTTTCTCCTCTCCCGGAACTCCCAGAATATACGAAGCAACGACAAACACCCCCTCCTGACGCGCCCACTCGACAGCGGCCAGACCACGCGCCACAGAATGCCCCTTGCCTAACCGACGCAAAGAAAGATCATCGCCGCTCTCCAGGCCAAAGGAAACCACCGCCAACCCGGCTCCGGCCATCAAGACCAGCAGTTCCCGGCTCACCCTGTCAGCTCGCGCATAACAAAACCAGCTGGCATCAGGCAGACGTTTGCTAACCAGTCGGCAAAACTTTTCCACCCGCTCCTTATCCATGGTAAAGGTATCGTCCTTAAACACAAAATGGCGCACGCCATGCGCACGCCACAAATCTTCCATCTCTTTCACGATATATTCCGGCGAGTGCGCACGGAACTTTTTCCCCATACTGACCCCCGAAGCACAGAAAACACAGCGATGTGGACAACCACGACTGGTAATCATCGATGCCGAGGGCAAACCGACATCGGCATATGCCTGCGGACGATACTTAGCCAGAGCAGCGGCGCCGCGGTCCGGATACGGCAGGCCATCCAGATCCAGGCAAAAAGCACGGGGCGGTGTCAATTCAACTCCCGCTTCCATCCTCAGCGCCAAACCCGGCAGGCCCAATAGAGCGCCCCGGCGTGCCGCCAATCTACCCGGCCAGCGTGCGGCAAGATCGACCATCGTCTGTTCTCCCTCACCCACGACCACCAAATCGATTTCCGGGGTCTCCTCCAGGGTCCGCCCAGGCAAAGCGGAAGCGTGGACGCCGCCCAGCACCAGGCCCGCTGCCGGCAGTGCCGCTCGTGTCGCACGCGCGATCTCCTGCGCCAAGGGGTAGTTCGGAGTAGCAGTCGAGATACCGACCAGCGCCGGACCTCTTTCCCTAAGATACCACATCAGCTCGACCGTACGCCAACCAAGCACCTCGATGTCGATGATCTCGCAATCGTGCCCCGCCCGGTTAAGGCTGGCCGAGATATACCCCAACCCAAGCGGGTATTGGTAATTACCGCCCGAACCCATCGGGCCGTAGAGGCGGGAGTAAGGCGTGTTGATTAGCGTAATCTTCATTTTTTCACTACAGAGACATTAAGCCACAGAGATCACAGAGGACACAGAGAACATCTCTCCTTTTCTTTTTTTCCTCCGTAAACTCTGTCCTATTCCGCTTCCTCCTTCGCTAAAGCTATGGAGGACAAGAAAGCTACGTAAGACTGACCCTTCGTCGCCGTTATCAAAAGAGCAATCTGTGGTACGAACACCAAAAGTGTTCTCGCGAGTTTCTGCCTTGCTAAACATAACAGAAACTTGCAAATCTGTGGTACGGTTGTCGGAGACCACCTCGTGACTTTTCTCCACCAAAAAATTATAAGAAGAAGTCACCAATCTGTGGATAACAGAAGTTTTTTCAGCTTACCTATTCATACGCCGTTCGACTTTTCCGAAAAACTCTGTGACCTCTGTGGCTAATTAGCCGTTATTCCGGAATAAGAAACGCCTGCGGCACTATCTCCCGGTCGCGTTCCGGAGCATGCCAATAGAATTCCAGCAACCCGGCCCAGCCGTCCTGTTTGCGGTAAATGACCGTTATCGGATACCTGCCCTTGCCAAGATAAATACGCGCCTCCCCATTCTGCCCCGGACCGCGCGTAAGAACCAACCGCTGCTCACCCAGCCACAACTCACAAATACCATCGCCTTTAAGGCCCAGGATGTACGCTCCTTCGCGCGGCGCGCGCAATGAGCCGCGCCATTCCGCTTGCGGCCCCGGGGTGAAAAAGCGGAATGGATAGAAAGCGCCCTGAAAGATCAACACCGGGTCCACTTCGTCCGCCCAGGGAGCCAGCCCTCCCTGGCGGCGGTACCGCTTGACCAGAGACTCGTCGAAAGCACTATTAAAGATATGATTCCAAAGTCGGCTGCCCCAGGGAAAGTTAGACTTCCTGGTCAACCCGCCATAGTAGTCGGAAGCGAAGAAAGGGTCCTTGATGCCCTGCACGGTAACGCGCGGCCTAAGCGCGCCTGCCGCGCCAGCCCCGGCTTCCAGACTAAAGCCGTGAAAACCGGCCGCAAGATCGATTGTCTGACCAGCAGTCCTGATCCTCTCATCTATGCGCAAGGTAAAACCCCCGACCCCCGCTACCTCCAGCCGATAGCCGCCACTATTCTTCGCGTACAACAACCCGCGCCAAACCGCTCTTGCCGCGCCCGGATACCCGCCCAACTCCGGCCAGCGTTCCCGCCTTTTAACAAGAAATCGCCCCGTCGAATCATAATAGCTGGCAGTCAAGCCGCGCGCCGCGGGAAGATCACCCGGTCGGATTTTTCCTTTGATCAATACGGTATGGTGAAACGGATCGTGTATCTCACTAAACTCCGCACTGGGATAAAGCTGCCGCATGAATTCCAACCGATGTTTCTGTTCCAATTGAAGAAAGAAAGCCTGCGGCGCGGCGATATCTTCAGCGACAGGTATATTCCGATGAAAATAGAATTCCCGGTAATCATCCCAGCCGCCGGAAACGAAACGGATCGTCGGATGCCCCATATAGCGCGGGGAAAAATAATACCGCTCGTTATGCTTTGCTTTTTTCAGGTCACGGCCGATGATCGACTCGACCGTGGAAAACGAAGCCCAGACAGAGCCGTCCCTCGGCCCCAAATGAAAATAACGGTGATAAGCCTGCCAGCCGTCTACCGCCACCCCCAACACCAGGACAAAAAAGACCACCAGCGCGGTTGTGGCCCGTGCTTGGCCACGCCCGTCCCAACGGCCGAAACGGTCAATAAGCAGTTGCGGATAAACTCCCGCCAGTAATATCACCGCCGGAATGGCGCCCAAACTGCGATATCCCTGCGGCGCTTCAAAATTCAGCGAGAGCACCCCGCCTGAAACCATCCCCGCAAACCAGAGCAGCAGTAAGACGCTCTCCAGCCGCCGCGGTCGCAGCAAGGAGACAAACACACCCAGCGCCATAAGCAGACCGCCGAAGTATTCCAGCATCGGTACCGCGGGGACATTATGCCGACCGTTGCTGTCACCGATATAGTTGAACATCAAAAGATGCTTTTTGATGTTATCCCAGAGAGGATGAATGCTACCCGCTTGGATTACCTCACGCATTACCGATGTAGTCGCAGTGCGGCTTCCCAAATGCTCGGGGTATGCCAGCCAATAGGCGTGCAGCGGCAGCGCGATGATAACGGAAGCGATCAGCAACCAGTGGAGATGGCGACGCAGATCTGGCGCAAACCTCGGCAACAACCATACAAAGCAGAAAAGATAAGCATAGTAAGCATAGAACATCAACGGCGGCACACTAAACATCACTGCCAGGAGCACCGGCAACGCAGCCAAAGAAATGATCCAGCCGCGGTCGCGGCCGTAGAGATACCAATAAAGAAAAAGAAAGAAACACAGGAAGACCAGCAACAGCAGGCGCGAAGCAATGTAGGAGTGCAAGCCTAACCCAAGGAAAAGCCCCGCCAGCACGTAATCACGCCGACGACCTTCCTGCAAAGCCTTGAGCAGAAAATAGACGGCGGGGATACTGAAAAGGATCGTTTGCACCCCGACAAAACCAACCCGCGAAAAATTAATATGCCAACGTGAGACCGCCAGAAACCCGGCCAGCGTCAGGGCGAGCAACGGACTGAACAACCGGCGCGCCAGCAAATAAAAGAGCGGCACGGCTATGACCCCACTCAAGACCGACACCAGACGTACCGACAATACGCTGGCACCGAAAGCCTTAAGCGAAGCGGCAAGAAAATACATATAAAGCGCCGGAAGTTGGGTGAGCCTTTCAATGTAAACGGGATACCCTTCGCCACGCAGGATACGTTGCGCTTCTATACCATTCTGGGCCTCGTCAAAAAAACATCCGGTAGGTAGTTCACCCAGTTTATAGACACGAAAAAACACGGCCAGCACCACCAGTCCTCCCAGTATGCCCCACTCCAAAAACCGCGGTGGCGACACTTCACCAACTTCCCCTTCCTTGCGCGGCGAAAAATAAAGTCCGCAGGCCAGCAAAGCGGCGGCCAAGCCAAAGAGCGCCAAGCCAAACCCCAACTGCCTGCCGTTAAGCAGCCACTGACCCAAGGCCGCCGGCAGCAGCGCAAAGAGCAGGCACCAGTCAGCCCATCTTCCTCGGTCACGCGGGCTCCTCACCTTCCTCGCTTTCTTTCTCATAATACGTTTTTTCATCGCTTTTTCGGGGCTCGCAACTTGTATCTAGTAGCTCGTAGCTAGTAGCTCGAGGCTTGCAACGTCTAATGTCGCACGACGATTAGTGCCCGAGGTCCGGCATCTAGCGCTGTTTGCAAATCGAGCTACGAACTCCGAACTACGAGCTACGAAGTAGCCCCCTGTATCCCGTATCCTGTGTGCCGTGTACCTTTTTCATAATTCATAACTCAGAATTCAGAATTATTTATCTCGCCTACCGCCTACCAACCAACTCACGCAAAACATCATACTCCACCTTAGCTATCTTTTCCCAGTCATAGCGCTTAACATAAACGCTGTTCTCTCTCCCCTGACGCCGGGCACCCTCTTCGTCCGCCAAAAGACGAACCACCGCCGCGGCAAAAGCCATCCGATCCGCAAGCGGCGCCAGATTAAGCCGATCCGCATATACCCGGCGGTAAACGGACAGGTCATAAGCAACAACCGGCAGAGAGCAAGCCATAGCCTCCGCGATAGCAATGCCCCACCCCTCTTCATAAGAAGCGGAAAAATACACGCGGCTTTCCTTGAGCACGCGGATATAATCCATACTATCAACATAACCAAGCAGCTGCACCTGCCCGGCAAGCCCCGCTCTCTCCAGCGAACGTTCCAAAAGACGCCGGCTGCGGCCGGTATGCCCGCCAATAATGGCAACCTTTACTCCGGGACGTTTCCGTTTCACCTCGGCAATGATCGGCGCCATATCATCAAAACCCTTGCCGGAACGCAAACCACCGGCAAAAACCATATCGTAGTGCTTCTCTCCCCCCGTCACCCGCTCCATAGCGTCAAGGTCGATTCCGTTAGCCACGCGGTGAAAGCCTCCTTCCGGCAGGCCCAGGTTGGCAAGAATCTCCTCGCCGGCCGGAGAATCCAGGGCCAGCACAAGGTCCGCGTGCTGCCTCATCCACCGATAACTCAGACGCTGACTGCAGTAGCTGATCAGGTTGATCATAAAATTTCCGGCGCGGCGCCAGGGCGGTGGAAAACGATGATGGTTCATAGCTATCCAGCGTGAGCCGAAACGCCGTTTGTAAGCCAACGCAGTCCAGGTATCATAGAAATAGTCAGAGCTGGAATAAACCAAATCACAGGCAGGCAAACGACGACCACGCAGGAAAAAACCCATGACAAAAAGAAAATAAGCCCAGAGACGGTCGCCGACCCAATATTCCCGCCGCGAGACCAGGGAAGCCGGCAAGCAGTGGATCTCCCCCTGAAAGCCGGCATTGCGCGCGCACGTTTCCCCACCGGGAGAAGTCAACAGATGAACACGGCAACCCCGCCGACGCAAACGCTCGGCGATAGAGAGCATGCGCCATTCTCCGCCGGAGATCACCGGGGACAATCCGGCCCCGCCGCTGATGTACATTATGCTAAACATAAGTTCGTCATTCGTCGTTTGTCGTTCGTCGCTCGTTGCTCGTTGCTAGCGCTTCCCCGCGCCGCCACGCGGTCCGGCTTGGTGCCGCGGGCAACTTACGAGCAACTAGCAACCAGCAACAGCCTTGATATCAATAGCTCACTGCTTCGTACATACAAAGGCAAAACTATAGCTTAAATTAAAAGGGACAAACGGCTTTAGTACATAACGATATAAAAGGGAAGCGCCCCGTCCCACCTTCCCCGAGCCGTACACCTCGTTCCACTTGTGACACGAAAGCACCTTAAACCCCGCTTCCTGCAAGAGATCACGCCAACCACCATAAGTGAGAAACAACTCCGAAAAACTCTGTCCTCCCTCAGACGGCATCGCGCCGCTACGCCAGGTAAGATAAATATGTCCAAGAAAATAGAGATTGGGGACGTAGATGACCGCTCGCCCGCCCTTAGCCAGAACACGCCGCAACTCCCGCGCGCCGACCGCAGGATCGGGAAAATGCTCCAGCGAACCGATACAGGTTACCGCACGGAACCCAGAATCACGCAAGGGCAGCGCTTCAGCATCGCTTAGCGCCCAGCCCCCAGCGGGCAACTGCCGTCTGGCTGCCTTCAATGCCTGATGCGAAATATCCACACCGGTCACCCGGTACCCACGCTCCCTGGCGGCCGCTAAAAAACCGCCACGGCCACAGGCGACATCCAGCAGGGCCCCCTCCGGCTTCCCCAACAGCGAGAGTAGCCAATGGTAGTGGCGGACAGTAAACGTTTCCTCCCCACGCCGCCATTTCTCAAACCGCCGATGATAGCGTTCGTAGTTCTTCTTTAGTTCTTTCTTATCAGACAATTCTTGTCCCTCCTTATTTGGTCGTTAGTATTTAGTCGTTGGTATTTGGTTGGTCGTTCCGACGCTCCAATATTAAGCAGAATAAGGTCAACCTCCCGGCACTCCAATATATAAAAAGTTTAGTTGGTCGTTCCGACACTCCAATATATAAAAAGTTTGGTTGCCGACTAACCCTTCGACTCGCTTCCTCCTACGCACTTCGCGCTACGGCGCGACAGGTCGTTTGCTCAGAGCTAGTAACCAGATACTAAATACCAAATACTAAATACTGCCTTTTTCCTCCCCCATCTGCTCAAGCGCTTTATCGTAAATCATCCGCCAGTCCAAGCCCATAGCATATTTTCGCGCCCGCCGGCGGCATTCCCAGAAAAAATCATCATCACCAAGCAAGCGCAGGCAGGCTTCTACCAACTGCCGCTTATCGTAATCTATCGCCAGGCCCATGCCCTCTTTGTGGATTAGTTCGGCCGTCCAGGGCAAGCGGGTAATAACCACCGGCAAACTACAAGCCAGATACTCCTTGGGCTTAGTCGGATCGGCGTAATAGCTGATACTGTCCTTATCCTGAACATAAGGAGCAAGCGCTATGCCACAAGTAGGCAAGTAATCGAATAACTGTTCGTGCCCCATAGCGCCGCTGAATTTGACCAAGCCCTTGTCGATAAGCGGCGCAGCCAGCTTCTTTAGCTCACTCTCATAGGGGCCGGTACCAATGATCTCCAGTCTGGCGCGCGGCGAACCCTCGACGATTTTCGCCATCGCTGCCAGCGCAAGTTGGACGCCCTTGGAAGCGGTGAGATGGCTGATTAACACCAAACGATACCGGTCCACTTCTTTTTCCTGCACCGTCCTGGTCTCGTCCAGCTTTACCCCGACAGGCACCACCATGTTTCGCTTAGCACTGAGGCCCTGGGTGCGCCGCACCTCAGCCATGCGTTCGGATAGGTTCCAGACATAATCAGCGTGCCGCACACAATAGCGGTCAATACAATGGTATATCCAGTTAAGCAGTCTGTTGCCAAAACGACGCGGCGTATAATCTATCACGTAGTAAACCACTTTCGTCACCCAACCCAAACGCCGCGCAACAATGCCGGCGAAACAATTCAAATTATCAATGCCAAAGAACAAACGACAACCTCGCTTACGACGCAAAGTGCCCAAGACAAAAATGAAATCACGCAGGTACATCCACAAAGCAGGCCCTTTGTTCGCGTGTCCCCGCCAACGGCCAACCTCCGCTCCTACCCGGTAGTCCACCGCTGCCGCCGCCGGAATAGAAGAGAAAGAAAACGGCAATGAGATGAAGGTAAACTCACCGCCCTTCTCTTGAAGGTAGGCAAGCAAGGCCTGCACCGGTCCATATACCTCGGTGACATGACCCGCCGCTACGGCTCGTCGGCCGTCAAGGAATTTTTCGTTCTTTTTATCATTCATACTATTGATAATTCTCCAGCATAACGTCCAGCTTATTGCGAACCAGCTCACGGAACCAATCCGCCCCGGTTACCCGCCAACCAGCGTACGACCTGAAATAGAGGTCTAGCAAGCGCGCCGGACTATCACCACGCAGTTCAGCCGTCTGTTTACCGTTACCAACGCTTACCCGCAAGCGGTCACGAAAAGCAAATGCTTTCCCCCGCCCAGCCCAGCGCAGATAGACCGCCCGCTCTTTCTTAGTTATCAAACTCCCAATCAATTTTACGCCGCGCATCCTGTCCACCCGGAACGTCTTTACCCGTCCGGCCCCATCGCTCGCAGCCAAATACCAGTCGCCGTCAAGCATAAAGAGACCGTGCGGCGATACCTGCCTCTCTCCAGTTTTGTCTCGCGCGCGGCTATAGTAAAAAAACCGCACCTTCCTGCCAAGGGACGTTCCCCGTCTCAACACCTCCAAACACCGGGTAAAAGCTCCGGCCCTAGGCCGGGCAACCACTCTACCCCGCACATCAGTCTCCCCCACCGGCATCGGCAAACGGCGCAACCTCCCGGCCAGCGCCTGTAATCCCCGACCTAGCGGACCCGAAGCACTGCTGCTCATAAATTCCCCTGCGCTCAGCAAAGCGAACCACTCTCTGGGCCGCAAGGCCATCGGCCCCTTAAAGTTAAGCGGACCAAATATATAAGCTTGGTTATCTTCTATGTAAGCGTCAACATAATCGTCGGGCCGCGAACTCCCCCCGGGGCTGATATATGACGACAGGAAGCGAAGATCCGAAGCAAGTAAACGCGGACGGATCTTGAACCTACGCTCTATCTCGCCGACGCTTGCCCCACGGTATTTAGCCACATCCTGCCGGCGCAGTATATACGGCACCACCAGCAGCAGTCGTTCCAAGCGTTCCTTTTGCGTTTTGGTCATGGCCATTTTTGCATCTCGCAGCTAGTAGCTCGCAACTCGTAGCTCGTCTGCCGCTAAACAAGCTGCTATTCTCTCAAAAACCGTTCTTAGTGCCCTGCGTGCCTTTGTGGTTAAATTGCCTTAAGCATTTTCACCAACCGCTCACGCATCTTACAACGCAGACTCAGCGGCTTGCGTATGGTCGCCTTCTCCTGAAAGGGCAACAACCAGTCGATAAAACCCGTCTGGTCGGCAACCCGGGTGTGCAATACCGCTCCGCCACCAGGCGCGGAACGAAAATCCCCCAAGTGGGCGTAGTTCACCGTCAAGCTCGGAACCAGCTCCGGAGCAAATCTCACCTCCGCCGGCATCCCATCCGGCGAATGCCAATACTGTCCCCCAACATAGCGACGTAAATCAAAATCTTTCGGCAATTGATAATCAGGCCCCGGGGCTTCGGTCGCGAACGACATTTTGCGAATACCCGCAAAACGCAGGGTGATGACCTGCTTACGCAAATGGCAATAACCCACTAAATACCACCTGCCCTCAAAAAGTCCCAGACCATATGCATCAAACAAACGCTGCCTGGTCCTACCCTTGAGCGCCCGATAGTAGCTGAGCTCGAGCCGGCGCCGCGCACAGATCCCCTGCCAGGCCATTTCCCAAAAAGCGGTCTTCCCTTTCGGCGTCGCCAGGCTGACACGAGGGACCGCTCCCTGGGACAGCTCCGCCGGGGCCGAATAATACATCAGTCTGCGGCTGATGTCGTTCAACTCTTGCGCAAAGGGGAACTTTGACTGTCCAGCCACCGTTTCCCTCAGAAAGAATACGGCCAGCTTTTCCTCCGGGCCGAATTCCGTCGGTGAAAGATAATATTTATCCCCCGGGATACTGTACCCCTCCATCAGGTAGTAACTGTCATGCCCGTGCTTTTCCACCGACAAGCCCAACTCGCCCAGTTCCCTGATATCGCGCCTCATCAGCCGCTCCGCGGACACGTCACTGCCGCCATAACCCGGCACACGATACCGGATATCCTCCAGCGTTAGCGGCTGGCTTTGCTCCACAAAATTTGACACCAAGCCAAGCAGGCGATGAGTTTTTGTAACCATTGTTTCCACCAAGTGTACCTGGCCGGCGAGATACCAGATACTAGATACCAGATACTGACTTTAAAGTTTAAACTGCATATCATACAGCTTTTTATACAGCCCTCGCCGCCTGATCAGAGAAGCATGAGTTCCCTGCTCCACGATACGACCTTGATCCAGGACGATTATCTTATCAGCATTACGCACAGTGGAAAGCCGGTGTGCTATCACCAGGGTGGTACGGTTCTTCATAAGATTATTCAAGGCCGTTTGCACCTTCAACTCGCTCTCGGTATCCAGCGAAGAGGTGGCCTCATCCATGATCATGATCGGCGGGTTACGCAGAATTGCCCTGGCGATGGCCAGTCTTTGCCGTTCTCCCCCAGAGAGGGTAACACCGCGGTCACCCAGGACGCTGCCGGCTCCCCGGCCCTTCACCTTGATGAATTCCTGCGCGCACGCCGCGCGCGCGGCCGCGTCTATTTCCCTGCTCGTTGCCTCGGGGCGTCCATAGGTGATATTGTTACGAATGGTATCATTGAAAAGGAATACCTCCTGAGTGATGATACCTATCTGGTCACGCAGACTGGAAAGGGTCACGTTTCTCACGTCCATACCACCCACACTCACCCTACCCTTGCCCACATCGTAAAAACGCGGCACGAGATCGGCGAGAGTGGACTTCCCCGCGCCGCTCCTCCCCACCAGCGCCACCGTCTGCCCCGACTTGATACGCAAGTTGATGTTCCTCAGCACATTTCGCCCACGCTGATAAGCGAAGGAAACGTTCTCGAAAACTATCTCGCCGCCGGATAACGCAAGCGGCTGAGCGTCAGCGGCCTCTCTCACTTCCTCCCTGTCCTCAAGCACGTTAAATATACGTTCAAGGGCGGCCATACCCTCCTGCAGGGAGTTATGCAGGCCGGTAAAGTTCTTCATCTCTGGGTGAAGAAATCCCGCCGCCGCGCAAAATCCGATCAGCTGCCCCCAGGTGGCCCAGCCAAAAATTATCTGCCTGCCAATGGCAACGATTACCACGCAGAAAGCGGCCCCGCTTATGAAATCCACCAGCGGCGACCCGATGGCGCGCGACTTAACCATGCGCATACGCTGATCAAAAAATTCCCGCGTACGCCCACTGAACTTGTTAATCTCCCCCTGCTCTTGCCTAAAAGCCTTTACCACCCTAATGCCGGTAAAGACGTTATAGAGAACCGAGGTCAGATCCTCCATCACCTCTTGGCCCCGCTCGACGGCCTTGCGGATACGCCGACCAAAGAGGTATATCGGCACCACCACCAGCGGAAAGATAGCCAGCACCAGCAGGGAGAGCTTCCAGTTCAGCCAGAACATCACGCCTATCAACGCCGTAATCTTGAAAACAGAGGACAGGGCGTTGCCGAAAAAACGCGAAACGCTCTCCTGTACCAAGGTAACATCCGAAACGATACGCGAGATGAGACTGCCGATTTTATGCCGATGATGGAACAGGAGCGACTGGTGCTGAAAATGCTGGAACAACTTGTTACGCAAATTCATTATCGTCCGCTCCCCAATATACCCGGTCAGATACTGCTTCGCAAACTCTCCGAGATCCTTGAGCAGAATAGACACCATGATCAACAACGCTATCCTGTAGATATAGAACAGAGCCTCATCCTTGTCCGGATTGACGAAGACCTTATCCATCATCATCTGGATAAGCTTGGGCAGGGCCGCCGTCGCCGCCGCGGTGATCACCGTCGTCGCGATGATCATAAGATACCTGTTTTTGTAGGGACGCACGAAGGGAAAGAGCCGCGATGCGATGTGCAAGAATCCTCCCCTTTTCCTATTGGCCATTGATATTCTCCTCGTTACAGAAACGCCCCCGCACAGCGTCACTCCTTCTCGACTATGAAAGCGTTATGTCTGAACGGCAGATCACGGGGCAGATCGGCGAGCCGGTATCCCCTGGCGATGAGTTTCTTTTTCCAGTATCTTCCCGAACGTAGATTGATATGGGTCGCGTCTTTCCTCGCGTTGCCCTCGAGCCAGAGGCAGATATTCAGGAGCAAATGCCTCCTGGTCACGCGGTACAACTGATCAAGCGCCCTCTCGCATTGGGACGAGGGGACATGTTCCAAAACGTCATTGCAGGTGACCAAGTCAAAACTCCCCTCTGGATAGTCAATATCCAACACATCCCCAAGCATCAGATGGGGCCTCACCTCTGCGGCGGCAGAGCTGATGGCGTCCTCGGATATTTCTATGCCGGAGGCGGCTATCCCGTTCTTCCTGAATCCCCAAACCAACTCACCCGTGCCGCAACCCACGTCCAAAACACTGGACGGCCGGAATAAGTTCAGATAGTACCTCGCCCGCTCCTCATCCGGACCGCTCCGACCGCGAACAAAGTACTCCACATCAAACGCCTGCCTACTGTATTCCCTGCGCGGAGCAACGAACAGACTGTAGAATAAGCTCTTGAGCCTGCTCATTGCCCCACCTCTACCACCATCCCCGGCATATTTTCCCGAACGTTAAGCAAACGCGCCTGGCTCTCCGCTTCAGCCCGATCCTTGTATTTCCCTACTCTGACCCGATAAAGCGTAACACCGCCTGCGCGAACCTTTTCAGCGGCGGCATAAGCAGAGTAACCTTTGGTTTTCAGTTTTTCGGCTAAAGCCAAAGCGTTATCTTTTCTGCTAAAAGCGCCCACCTGAATGGCATAAATCAAACTCTCCCCCACCGCCTGGGGATTTTCCAGACGCAATAACTCCAACCGGCGTTTCGCCTCCTCCATCTCGAAACTACTCGGGTAATCCCGAACAACGCGGCGATACGCACCGGCTGCCTGCTTGACCTTTTTCTGTTTTTCGTAACACTCACCGAGGTGGAAATAGATCAGGTTTCCCAGGTCTTCTGCCGCCCCCGTCCCCAACATTTCTTTCAGTCGGGTTTCCGCCTCGCTTGGCCGTCCGAGTTTGAGCAGACACTCGGAAATCGCCAACTTGGCCCAGGTCTTTCTCACCTTGTCTGATGATGCCGCCACCTCCTCAAACAATTTCATCCCCTTTTCTATATCATTCAGCAGCACATGACAGGTGGCTAACCAAAAACGCACCTCCCCCGCCTGCTTATCAGCGGGATAGAGCTCCAAAAACCTGGCATAATTCTCACGCGCCTCGGAGTAGCGGCTTACCAGGTAAAACCTTTCAGCGAGAGCCTTCTGCGCGAACCGCGCCACCGCATCAGCCTCTTTCTCGTCTATCAGGCGCCGGTAAGCATCGACCGCCGTAGCCAGTTCCCGCTGCAAATCCGCCAAATAGAGACGGGCTTGCCTGGCAGACTCCCCCTTGGAATTCTTATCCAGGTAATCCTGCAACAGCTTGCGCGCCGCTTGGTAGTCTCCCTTTTTATACGCCGCCTCAGCTCTACTAAAGTCCGCGGCTATCAACGGCGTCCCAACCACCAAGACACAAAGAAAAAATAATACGAAAATATGCTTTAACATCTTCCCTCCTCTTATCTACAGATAATATAATCTCTTTCACCACGACGACACGACGTTCTCTTTTTCCAAACACCAACGCCGTACCGTAACAGCAAAGTCTTTTTCACCACAACGACATCCGCCTTCGTTTAAGCTACGGCGAGACAAGCAACGTTATTGCTTGTCATTCCCGCGAAGTTTGTCCTCGCAAAAGCGGGGAACGGGAATCCAATTTAACCTGGACACCCGCTTTCGCGGGTGTGACAAACCAACAAACCCCTACTTTTACCGTCTTAGCCGTTATCCCCAAAGAGCCGTTAACGTCGTGTCGTCGTGGTAAAAAAAGCCCTTTATCATGTCGTTGTCCGAAGCAAAACCATTCTTGGTGGTTAACTCACCATTTTGCCAAACAGCGTCCACGTCTTCGCCGAGTTGATCTTTACCGCCACTTCCTCTCCTGGCTTTGTTTCCCCCGTAAAAAAAACAAGGTAATTAGTCCCGCTACGCCCGCGCCAACTCTGGGGCGCGCTCGGATCCACGCCAAGACTCCGGTCTCCGCCGCGATTCTCCTCCTCTACCAGCACAGTCATCTGTTTGCCCACCATCCGCTGTGTCAGCTCATCACTGATAGAATTTTGCAGCTCATTGAGCCGAGACAACCTTTCACGCCGCTCAGGCAACGGAACTTTATCCGAAAAACCGGAGGACTTGGCCTTTGGCCGATCGGTGTAAACAAAGGTAAAAGCGCAATTAAACCGCGCCTGCTCAACAATATCCAAGGTAGCCTGGAAATCCTCCTCTGTTTCTCCGGGGAAGCCGACCATCATATCCGTGCTGACGGAAATCTCGGGCAAAGCCTGCCTAACCTCCTCAAGCAACCGCAAATAATCAGCAGCCGTATATCCCCGGCCCATTTTTGCCAACACACTATCGGACCCCGCCTGCAACGGCAAGTGTAAGTGCTCACATACCGTGGGGACTTCCGCCATCACCTTTATCAGCGCACTGGACAGATCCTTGGGATGTGAGGTAGTAAAGCGCGTTCGTTTCAAACCGGGGATCCCCGCCAAGCGACGTAACAGGGGCGGAAAATCAGTGCCGTTATCACGGTAGGAATTAACGTTCTGTCCGATAAGGATCACCTGCCGGTAGCCGCGCTCCACCAAACCACGCACCTCACTTTCTAATTCCCCGACGGCACGGCTCCGCTCAGCCCCGCGCACATAGGGTACAACGCAATAAGTACAATAGTTATCACAGCCGCGCATTATCTCCACAAAGGCCGACACCGTTCCCTTGCGCACGGCGCTTTCATAAGGCGGCAAATGCCCATTGAGCGAACACTCAACTTTCCCGCCCTTCCCCGCCAGGCAATCCAGCAAGGCATCGGGCAGTTTATCTATCGCTCCGGTTCCCATAACCAGGTCCAGGGGATACTCTTTCTCCAAGAGTTCGGCGCCATAGGCCTGGGACATACAACCGCAAAGCGCCACCACCAGCTCCGGTTTATGCTGCTTCAGACTCTTGATCTGCCCAAGTTTTCCATATACCTTGTGTTCGGTTTTCTCCCGCACACAGCAGGTATTAAGAATTATCACCTCGGCCTCTTCCATGCTAGAGACAGGAGAAAAATCACGTTCACGCAACAACCCATCTATCACTTCGCTGTCCAACGCGTTCATTTGGCACCCATAGGTTTTCAGAAAGAACTTCGTCATGTTGACTCCCGAGTTCTTTCTGAAAACCTGACATGGGTGCCCCCCGCGTCCAGTTTTCGCAGAAAACTGCGGGGGCAGCCATAGGTTCTAAAAAAGAACTTCATAACACAATCCTTCTTTTCTTCACAAGAATCTGGATTTAGGTGTTTTTTTATATATCGCAATCATCTCATCTTTCTTCTTCCTAGTCAGTTTCTTGATGTTTCTCTCGGCGCGTAAAACATTCTTATAATACCTGTATTGCTTGGCGTAAACCAACTCTACGGGCAGCCTCCCCTTCAAATACTTTGCTCCTATCCCTTCGTTGTGCAG
>JAUXIB010000167.1 GCA_030621225.1 candidate division FCPU426 bacterium | reverse complement strand
ACTGCCTGAGCCTAAGATACCTTTCGATGAGGATTCTGTGTTTGAAAAGAAACGCAAAACCGATGAGAACACTTTTGCGGTTATAAATAGTTATCAGAATCCCCAGGACCCTGGCGAGCTCGTGTATAGCAGGAGTCAATGTATGCATTGTTTGCAACCGGCATGTGTTACCGCCTGCTTGGTGGGGGCGATGGAGAAAAAGAAGGACGGCCCGGTGGTATGCAATGAGGAGAAGTGCATCGGCTGTCGATATTGCATGGTCGCCTGCCCTTTCAGCGTTCCTAAATTCGAGTTCCAGCGCGCGGTGCCGAGTATTAGGAAATGCACCTTTTGCTTCGACCGGTTGATGAAGGGGGAGATGCCCGCTTGCGTCGAGTCTTGCCCGGTGGAGGCCTTAAAGTTTGGCAAGCGAAAGGACCTGCTTGAAGAGGCGCGGTGCCGCATATGCTCGGAACCGGACAAGTACCTTCACCAGGTCTATGGGGAGCATGAAGTGGGCGGGACAAGCTGGCTCTACTTGAGCAGTGTTCCGTTTAACAAAATAGGTTTCAGAAGCGACCTGGGCAAGAAGCCTTATCCTGAGCTCACGGCCGAGTTCATTCACGTTGAGATGCCCATTTATTCCCTGTATACGGCGTTCAGCCTGGGCATTTATTACCTGATCAAGGGGCGGGAAAGAAAAAGCGAGGAAGAGGGGAAAGACAAGTGAACGGATCAGTGGCGAATCGAGAGTCCGTTTGGCGGATGATTGCCGGGGAGGTAGGTAAGACGGCCAAACTGATAGTCGGAGAGTTCAGGCCGCGTGGCAGGATATTCACGCCTTTCAACGTTATATCGGTTTTCCTGATCGTCGTGGGAATAGTGATCATAGTCTACCGGTTGATTTACGGACTTGGCAGCGTGACCAACCTTTCCCAGGAGTTCCCTTGGGGTATATGGATCGGTTTTGATGTAATGGTCGGGGTGGCTTTTGGCGGTGGTGCATACGTGATCACCTTTGTCGTTTACGTCTTGGGGACTGCCAAGTATAAGCCCATTGTTAGGGCTACTATCCTCAACGGCTTTTTGTCCTATGCCTTTTATGCTGGCGCTCTCTTGATTGACTTGGGACGGCCTTGGCGTGCGCCTTTCCCCTTTCTTGGATACTTTGGCGTGAGCTCGGTGTTGTTCCTTGTTGCCTGGCATTTTGTGCTATACACATTCTGTCTCTTGATCGAATTCTCCCCGGTGATAGCGGAATGGCTGGGATGGAGAAGGATAGAGAAATTTTTGAAGCGCCTGACCATCGTTGCTGTGATCATTGGTGTCACGCTCTCTACTCTACACCAGGCCGGGTTGGGTGGACTGTTCCTGCTAGCCAAGGGCAAGCTTCATCCCCTCTGGTATTCGCCGAGCATTGGGTTACTGTTTTTCGTCTCTAGTATTTTTGCCGGGTTGTCGTTGGTGATAATCGAAGGTACCTTTACCCATAAAATGTTTGCCCACCGTCTGGATAAGGATGGCGGGAAGCACTTCAATGATATCCTTATCGGCTTGGGAAAGGGCACGGCCATCGTTCTCTTTCTCTACCTGTTCTTAAAGGTGATCGACCTGGCGCGCTGGGAGAACTTTACTTTGCTTGGCACGCCGATGGGCCATTGGTACCTCCTTGAGACGGTAGGTTTTGTATTGGTGCCGATGCTGCTCTTTGCCTGGGGCGCGCAAAGATGTAATGTGCGAGTGGTCAAAGTCGCTGCCTTCCTGGCTGCTTTCGGCATCATCCTCAACCGCTTGAACGTTTCGGTGATCGCCTTCCAGTGGTATGAGGCGAATCGCTATGTGCCTTCTTGGCAGGAGGTAGAGGTGTCCCTGGCCATTATCTGTGCTGAGATCTGGGCACTGCGCTGGATTATCAACCGGATGCCGGTTATGGGGAGGGAGGGGCGGTTGACGCCGCCGGGGGTGTCACGGAAGGGCCCAGGGGGCTTTGAGCAGGGATGATATAGCAGGGGAGATAAACAAACCAAAATCCAGGGAAGGAGGCAAGATATGGAGAGCGTAAGCATGTTTCCCACGCAGGGAACGGAGTACCTGATAACTATCGTGTTTCTAGTGTTGTTTTGCTTTTTTTGGAAGTTTCTGACCGGGGGAGACGCTCAAGTTGCGGAGAAATCCGATGAGCGTGAGGAGCGGTTAGGAGACGAAAAGGTTTTGCCCATGGGCAGGAAAACTAAAACGGTGCATGATCGTTCCCGGCAGGCGAAGACGAACTAGATCCGCACGGTGAGGGAACGGGTCGCAAAACGGAGATGAACAAAGCGGCGGCGAGAATTCTCGTTGCTGACTGTGGCAGCCCGGTTTTCAAGCATAGGCTCTTTGAAATGAAGAGGAGCGGGTGCACAGAGCAGGAGTTCTCTTTCGTCTTCAAAGGATGAAATCCTTGTGGTTGTTTACTGGCGACTGTTTGGGACAAAGGCCTAATATTTAAGCCCTAGGAAGTTTGTTTATGTCACTGACTAAATGAAAGGACATGAAGCATGGGAATACTGGTCATAAATTGCGGCAGCTCGACTTTGAAGTATAAGCTTTTCGAGACGAAAGGCGAGCGAGCTATATCCTTTGGTGTAATTGAGAGAATTGGTGAGGAAGAGAGCGCGGTTAAGTATTGCATTGCCGGAGGGCGGGTTAACGAGAAGAAGAGGAAAGTGCCTTCTCATGATTACGCCTTTGGTCTTGTAGCGGACATCTTGCGGGATGCTCTATGTGAGATTCCTGATAGCCACATGAGCGTTGACGCAGTCGGGCATCGCGTGGTGCACGGTGGAAGCAAATACAGCGATTCAATCTTGATCGATAGTCAAGTGATTGCGGATATAAAGGGATATATAAATTTAGCTCCCTTGCACAATCCGCCCAATTTGGCTGGTATAGAAGCGGCAATGAAAGTTTTGCCGGTGCCGCAAGTGGCTGTGTTTGACACGGCCTTCCATCAAAGCATGCCGGAACACGCATATACCTATGGGCTTCCTTATAAACTTTGTGAGAAGCATGGAATCCGCAGATACGGGTTTCATGGCAGTTCGCATGCATTTGTTTCGCAATATGCCGCCGATCTTATGGGTTTACCATTAGAGGAAATGAAGATGATAACTTGCCATTTGGGAAGCGGCAGTAGTATAACCGCCATCCAAAATGGTCGTTCAGTAGATACAAGTATGGGGATGACCCCTTTGGCAGGTGTGATGATGGGCACTCGTACAGGCAGTTTTGATCCTTCTATCACATATTTTCTTGAGGACAAAGAAGGTTTAAGCCATAAGGAGCTTGATAGTTTGTTGAACAAGAAGAGTGGTTTATTGGGCGTATCAGGTATCAGCAACGATCTGCGCGACATTTTATCGGCAGCAAAAGGCGGCAACCAAAGGGCCCAGTTGGCTATAGCGATGCACAATTACGGCATTATTAAAACCATCGGTGCTTATGCCGCAGCTATGAATGGTGTTGACGCGATCGTTTTCACAGCAGGGATAGGAGAAAACAGTTCTGATATCCGTGAAGCGATTTGCAGTCATCTTAGTTATCTGGGGGTGGTTGTCGACAAACAACTAAACCGAGACGCAGATGGCGCCTGCGTTGTGTCAGAGGTTGGTTCGTGTGTAAATATTTTAGTAGTGCCCACGGACGAGGAATTGTTTATTGCCCGTGAAACGGAAAGATGTGTAGCGGATCAATGTTTTTCATCGGCACATGAAAAACCAAAAACAGTTGTTAGGTAACAAATGAAACGGACTAATTGGCAAGGACTGTTTGATCGCAGGATTTTTTTAAAAGGGCGTGAGCATGAACATTAACACGAAGTCAAGGTATGGCCTGCGGATGATGGTGGAGTTAGCCGCTGACCACAGCGGCTGGCCTGTGACAATTGGACATCTTGCTAAAAGGCTGGAGCTCTCGGTTAAATATCTCGAGTGCATTGCCTCTGTGCTTCGAGATGCCGGAGTGCTGCGAAGTCACCGCGGTGTTGGCGGAGGATATTCTTTGAGACGGCGACCGGAGGAGATCAGCATAGGGGAACTTCTTTGGATACTGGAGGGAACGGTGCTCTCGTTGCCCTGTATGGATGAGCCCGCAGCTTGTTCGCGAGAAGCGATTTGTCCAACGGTTGAGGTCTGGCGGGAACTACGACAGTTTGTTGAGGATAGGCTGAACAGTATAACCTTGGCTGATTTGGTAGCGAGACATAATAATAGGGCAAGAAAGAAGACTAGGAAAAAAGCATTTGCTTGATGAAAAATGTGACTCCAAAAAAACGCGGATTTGCATCGCGTTGACCTTAGTGGGGTTGCCAAGCGTGTTGAAGGCAAAGGGAGAACATCATGGATGATTTTAGCCGTAGCGGGCAGCATTTCGTAGATATCATCGAAAAGGCAGGGGTGCGGCAGAGCGCCTGCCTGGTGAAGGTGGTAGTAAGCCGTAGATATGAAAGAGAGGAAAAAATCTTTCGCTATCGGAAGCCTTATTTCTTTTTGAAATGTGGAAAGCTGAGGATACCGGCTCGCGGCTTTTGCCGCTTTGAGGAACTGAGGAGGAGACTGAAGGAACGCGGGTTGGTTATGGCTGTCTGCGGCAATTGCCGCTATTTCGATTCCTTTGGAATGGTCGAAAACGTAAGTTATGGGCAAGCGGGGTTCTGCTTGCGCCCAGAGGTGGGGCGTGAGGGTGGGGAGTCTGGGGAACTGAAGTCGATTGAGGATTCCTGTTCGGCATTCGAGTTTGAGTCGGCTGGAGAGAGGAGTGAAGAGGGCCTGGCGCTTTGCGACAGAAGATCTTTGAGAGAACTGTCATAGTTGGATGCTCTCTGTAGTTCGTATTCGGTTCGCGATAGATTTGTGGGATGAACAAGAACGAACATATTTTTTTTGACAGAATGCGGTTATTGTCTAGTATGTATATGGACAAACATAACAACTGTCGGGAGGCAAGCATGAAGCTAACCACGAGGAGCGAGTATTCGCTTTTGGCGTTGATATTCATCGCCCGAAACGAGAAGAGGGGGCTGATCAAGATGGAAGAGATATGTTCCCGATATGATATCCCCAAGAAGTATCTTGAGCAGCTCTTCTTCGCCCTCAAGCAAAACGGATACATTAAGACCAGGCGTGGGGGCGCAGGCGGTTATCGCCTGGCAAAGCCCGCGAGCCAGATAACGCTGGCGGAGATCATTCGTCTGATGGACGGCGCCCTCGCCCCCAGCGAATCAGTCAGCCGGTATTTTTATTCCCAGACGCCGTTGGAGAAGGAGGAAAAGGTCCTGGGGTTTCTCAAGGAGATCAGGGATTACATTTCCGACCGGTTGGAGAAGGTAAGGCTTTCCGACCTGGTGTAGCAGGCGCATCGAGCCAAGAACGTTGATTTCAACCGCGCCTCCAGGGATGCCCGGGTAGCTGCCGTGCTTTCGTTCTTCGCGGTTTTCGGTACGGTCGCTGCCGTATTTCTAGTCATAAGGCTCCCGCCGTGGGTACTCAGGCTTTGGATCGGCGGCATCGTTTTGACCATGGGCATCCTGATCCTTGCGACCTTAAATCGCCGGCCCTCTTTTTCTTGGAGGACAATCATCGCCGTGGGGACTGTGGCGTCATTTAACA
>JAUXIB010000233.1 GCA_030621225.1 candidate division FCPU426 bacterium | reverse complement strand
TGTTCTTATTCATTGTCTTGAGCCTGCTCAGGCGCATCCTCCTTAGTTACGGGGGCATTGCAATTCACGTCAACGTAGGGGCGCTGCTTTCCGCGCCCTGGGCAGGGCAAGCCCTGCCCCTACAGCAATTCACGTCAGCGTAGGGGCGCGATTAATCGAGCTACTAGCTACGAGCTACGAGCTACGAACAACGACTCAACTACTTCCTAACAATCACCCGCAAACGAACTTCCACCGAATCATCTGACCCCAGTTTCTTCTCCAAAACCTCATAACTTCTAATATACCCGCTGGTCTCTATCTTTCCCGCCTCTTTCCTCAAAAGGTCCTCGTCCTTGCCGGCCTGACGCAAAGCATCCAACAGCGCCTGGATCTTCGCCGCGCGCTCCGCCATCAGACGACGCTGCGGACCTGACTTGATACCAGCAGGAGCTACACCCCGCCCGCTGGCGTACACCTCTAGATAGCTTTCGGCAACCGCCTGCGCTTCCTCCCGCAGTTCTCCTTCGGTCTGCTCCTCGCCGCAAGCCGACAGTGTCAATAACAAAAGTAAGGATAGAACGATTCCCAGGATATGGCGCATGACTAACTCTCCGTAAGACTGTCTGAAAAGTATCTTTCGCTGAAACCGCGATATTTCCGCGCCCTTCGCGATGTTTCCACGCACTCCGCAAAATAGGTTTCCCAACGCTATCTACATAAAAAAACAACCAGCCGGGGCCCGCAGGCCCCGGCTGGTCAACAGAATATTACTTACCGGCCAGCACAGCCTTCAGACTCTTCAACGCCAATAAAGCGTCGTTCCCCGAGACGGGAGCCGCAGGACCAAAGGTACCATCCAGCTTGAGGTTAAGAATGCCGCGGGTGGTCACTACCATCGCCGCGTTAAAGTAGAAGCTGGTGTTATCCACGTCCGACATATGGGAATCACTGCCAATATACTGGCTTTCCAGATCAGCGTTAGCTGTGGCCCGCGCCAATACCTTAGTCACCAATACGGCAAAGGAAGCCCGATCCAGCCCCTGGTCCGGCTCAAAAGCTCCACTCGGCAAGGTCTCCATGGCGCCGCACTCCACAACCTGCTTAATGAAGTCCTCGGCCCAGTTGCCGGCGATGTCGGTCGGCCCCGTCGCCTCGGCGCCCTTCCGCTTGCCCATCACACCCTGAGGCGCCTTGTAACCCTCCGCCTTCTCGGCAGCGGCTTTCATATAATTGGTGATCTTCACCTCGGTGACCAGGATAGCGGCCAAGTCAGCGCGAGTGATCATCTTGGACATGGCGATCTTCCTATACTCGGCCGGCAGACCAGCCATTGCCCGCTTTGACTTCTGCAGTTCTTTCCAAGCCTGGTCAGCTTCGGTATAGGTGTTGTCCATATCTACAGCAGCCTTATAGGAAGCTTCGGCCTGATCAAAAAGGTCTTGCTGCTTGTAAGTCTCAGCGGCCCAAAAATGAGCTTGCTTACATTTAGCATCCTTCTTCAACGCGTCCTTGAATTTATTATGCGCCTTATCGTACTTGCCCTGACGCGCAAGCACCCGCCCATAAGCCACATAACCCATTCCATATTTCTTATCAAGCGAAATACATTTCTTGGCGTTCTTGGTAGCGATCTTGTAATCGCCCTTTTCCATATGTACAAGCGCCAAACCCTCATAACCGGGCGCGAACTTAGGGCCCAAGGCTACGGAGCGATCAAAAGCTTTCAAGGCGCCGTCCAAGTCACCTTTCTCCAACAGCGTCATACCACGCTGATAGTTGCCCTCAGGGGTATCCGCTACGCCTTCGCCCTTTAGAGCGGCAGCCCCACCGCAACCGGCCAAGGTCAGCGCAAGCATCAACACTCCTACCAGCACCGGAACCTCAAGTTTCAGTTTTTTCATCTTCACACTCCTCCTATGAATTTTTACCCTCCCTAATTATTCGCCAAACGAATAATTAGTCTATAACAAACATAACCTTGCACTTATCCAGGAAACTCAAGTCCCTGGCCAACTTGCGCACATCATCGGCGTCGTCGTTGGAGATGACCACATCGGTTCTGGCCGCGCCACTAGGTTCCTTACCCTCTATCACCAGGGCGTTATCAGCGACCCGCCGGTTCTCCTCAGCCTTCTCTACATCCTTTAGATAACCGACCACACCGCTCTTCACCGCGTAAGTCCTGTCCACAAAACCGGTGCCGTACACTTCCTCACCTTCCTCATCAACGATCTTGGGCGAGATGGCCGGTTTCAAGCGCAGACCCTGAGCATTGATTATCAACCCGGTATAAACATTCTTGCCTTTCTTGCGCATCTTCCTTTCCTTCTCCTCCTTGTCCTCCAGGTCGCCTTCGATCTTTTCGCCTACATCATTCGACAGAAGAACATCCGCCAGACTGCCGAAGCCGTCGAGCGGCACCCGGATCCTCACGCGCACCGTCGTATCAGACAAATAGGTATAGTTTTCGCCGGTCTTGGGGTTGGAAACGATCTGCGCGCCGCGCAAGATGCCTTCCACCGAAGTGCGGATCACATCGGAAGTGACCATGTAATTCTCCACGTTGGTTTCGCTGGAGACCTGCACCCCTTTGGTGATCTCCAAGAGATTGCGTTGGGCCACTACCATTGCCGCCCGCTGGGCCATCAAACGCGCCTGGCCCTTGTTGGTAATGCCATCCGGCGGCACACCCTCGCCGATGGCGTAGATGAAACCGTTAGACCAATCAATGGCCCCGTTCCCTCCCGCAGACTCAACTACGTCCAGTTCATCAGCATCAGGGATGTTGAACGCCAACACCGAACTGGCCGTGGCGAAAACTAACAACGCGAACATCACCACGCCTTTCCTTCTCATCTCCTTACCTCCTTGTTTAATAATAAACTTTCTCAGTTTGTTCCGAACGGAATAAAAATCTAACTTAACAAATGTCAAAAACGCCGGCCTTTCACCGACAATGTCCACCCCTCGGTCCACTGACTCCTTTAACAAACGAGGTAAAGTTTACCCCCCTCTCAGGGTTGATGTCAATACCTTTCCTTTATTTTTTGCCGTTTTGGGTAAAGTTGGCGGGATTCTTGCTACTAGTCCTATAACACTTTGGTCGTTAGTATTTGGTATTTGGTATTTGGTTACCAACCCTGAGCTCTGTCGAAGGGCTAGTATTTGGTCGCAGACCAAACTTTTCAATATGCTGATGTGGGAGTGTCCAAAGAACCAGCTACTTCGACAAAGCTCAGGACAGGCTGTCTGCCGTATACGGGCGCGGCATCCGCCTAATGTCACACGTCACGTGTCGCGCGTCCAATGTCTCGCGTCGCCTATAATTACGTCCAAGGTCACGCGTCGCTTGTCCCGTGTCCCGTGTTCAGTGTACCGTGTCCTTTTTTAGAACTCATAATTCAGAGCGGCCCCTTCCCCCTTTTTTCCTTTTTAATTTTGAATTTCTACTTCCTCTCCCCTCACCTCCGACCAGATCGGCTCGTACACT
>JAUXIB010000069.1 GCA_030621225.1 candidate division FCPU426 bacterium | reverse complement strand
TTGCACCGTACAGCGCAGGCATCAAAAGTTAATCGAGGAAGCGCCCTCTCCGGCGGTTAGCCAGGAGATGCGTGACCGCATGGGAGAAGCGGCGGTATCTGGCGCGGAAGCGGCGGGATATTATAATGCCGGTACGGTAGAGTTTTTACTGGAGCCGGATGGCAACTTCTATTTTATGGAAATGAACACGCGCATCCAGGTGGAACATCCGGTGACTGAACAGGTGATGGGCATTGACTTGGTTTGCAAGCAGTTGTTGGTAGCCAGCGGCGAGAAGTTGTCTTTGCCGAATAAAATGCGGCCGCGTGGCCATGCTATTGAGTGCCGGATCAATGCCGAGGATGCTGAAAACGACTTCCGGCCTTGTCCTGGGCGGGTGAGTAGCTTCAATGTGCCGGGTGGTGCAGGGGTGAGGGTGGATACTCACGTATATTCTGATTATGTTATTCCACCGCATTACGATTCGATGATCGCCAAGTTGATCACTTATGGTAAAGATCGTACCGAGTGTATAGCCCGTATGCAACGCGCGCTGGATGAATGTGTGATCGAGGGAGTGAAAACGACCGTGCCTTTTCACCGCTGGGCGCTGGCTAATAATGATTTCCGCAGCGGGAACTATTCCACGAGCTTTGTGGAGAATGCATACGATAGGCGTTAGTATTTCGCGAAGTGCGCGGCAGGCTTCCGTTCTAAGCTTTTTGCAGTTTCCGCGAGAACATAGTTTTAGAAAGTCTCAAGTAAGGAGTTGCCAATGGCTGATGACCATACGATGAGCGAACAAGGGTTGGTGAAGATCACCGTCGAGGCAATCGCGTCTATCGCCTCTATTGCCGCGCGCCAGGTGAGCGGAGTAGCCGGACTTGCTCCGGACCTGGGGGACGGGGTAGCCAAGTTTTTAGGCCGTAAGAGTTCTACTGCTGGGGTCAAGGTTTTGCTGGACGATAAGGAGGTGGACTTAACATTAAATCTAGTTTTAGAGTATGGCGCGGATATTTCTGAGGTGGCTGGTGAGGTGCAGAAGAATGTGGCCAGGGGGGTGGAAGAAATGGCCAATCTGGTAGTAAGAGAAGTGAATGTGAATGTTAAGGGTGTTCAAAGTAAAGCAGCGGCCCAAGGGATTAATCCCGACCACGAGCAATAGAGGAGATAAGGCATGGATATCCTAAGAAAGACGCTAAATGTTATCTACGGTATCAGTTGTGTGATCATGGCTACTGGTTCTTTTCTTGCCGTTTTTAGCGAGGTTAGCAACCGGGCGTTTGCCCAGTTGGTTAGCGGGATCGTTCAGGGGATTTTTAATGGTGGACCATATTCGCGGCTACTGTTTTTGGTTGTTGGTTGTTTCCTGCTTTTTGCCGGACTCTCTTTTTTCTACCGGGCCTTGTTTTATCGGGATCGCTCTAGGGTGATAACGGTTAAACAAGGCGGCGGGGAGATGGCTGTGCGGTTAAACGCGCTGGAGGACCATTTAGCTACCTTTAAGGAGGAAATACCTGAGGTGAAGGAGATAAAGCCTATATTGCGCATGGGCAAGAAGGGTGTGCAACTGGACGCGAAGGTGGTGATCTGGTCGGAGGGGAATCTGCCGCAGATAGCGCGTAAGGTGCAGGAGGTGCTGTCCCGGGCGATTAAGGAGGCGCTGGCGCTGGATGAGGATATAAAGTCGCGTGTCGTTGTGTCGAAGATCCTTAAAAAGCGGGTTGGGCCGCCGAGTGGGAAGATTACCATCAAAAAATAGGCGGATGAAATGAATAGTCGTTCGTCTAACCAAGAACGCCGAGCTGTACTTCGTATAATAGACGCCAACGCCAACCGTTGTCGAGAGGGATTGCGCGTGGCGGAGGACATTTTTCGCCTGGGCTTAGAGGACGGCTCGGTCAGCCGGGGGCTCAAGGAGCTGCGCCACGATCTGGAAAAGGCCTTGAAGAGTTTGGCGCGGTCCGGAGAATTGCTGGCGGCGCGTGATGCTGCCAATGATCCTGGTTCGGATGTGACAACAGTTTCAGAGGGAATGCGGACTGGTTTGACGTCGGTGTTAAGAGCTAATCTGCGGCGCAGCCAGGAAAGCCTGCGTGTGCTGGAGGAAGCAAGCAAGTTGCTTGATCAAAGTGGGGCTGCCGCTTTTAAAAATATGCGTTTCCGTTGTTACGCAATAGAAAAAGAACTTGATGGGAGATTGTCCAAGACGCTTCTCCGGCGAAGAGCTTTACCTGGTAAGCGGCGAGGAAAAGGCCGATGAGTTGGAGCTGTTGCGTCGGGCGGCGGCTGGCGGAGTGACGCTCTTCCAATTGCGGGCGAAAGGAATTTCCGAAGAAGAACTTCTGCCTCGCGCTGAACGCTTAGCTTCATTGTGCGCTGAAATAAGCTTGCCTCTGATTATCAATGATCATCCTCGTCTGGCCCGCCGCTTGGGCGCGGTTGGTGTCCACCTTGGGCAGGCGGATGGTTCCGTCGCTGTGGCGCGGGAAGTTATGGGGCCGGGATTCGTGGTAGGACGCTCCACGCATAATATTAGTGAGGTGAGCGAGGCGGTTCGGCAGGGGGCTGACTATATCGCGCTGGGCAGTATTTACCCTACCGCTAGCAAGCCGGGAGTAAAACCCTGCGGCACAGGCGTCTTGCGGCAGGTGTTAGCCGAGAGCCGGGTTCCCGTTTTTGCTATCGGTGGCGTTAACGCCAGCAACGCGGCGGAATTGGCGGCTTTGGGCGCGCGGCGGGTCGCGGTTATCTCCGCTATTTGGGACGCGCCTGATCCGGTAGCCGCCGCTACGGAACTTATGAGTAAACTGCGTGAGAATTGAGTATCAATGGGACAAAAAACATGGTTAAGTTGAAACGAAAAACATTAAAGCAATCGAGCCCTTCGACAAAGCTCAGGGCTGGTAACCGGCCACGAGTTCCTCGACAAGGATTAGGGCCGGTAACCAGCTACGAGATACCAGATACTAGATACGAAGTCAAGACCCAGCTCACCGCCGCGCGCGCCGGTCGCATTACTCCTCAGATGAAGCGGGCTGCCCGGCACGACGGGGTGGAAGCGGAATTTATCCGCCGGGGTTTGGCGGAGGGAGTGATCGTGCTTCCGGCTAACCGCAGGCACAAGTCGTTGCAGCCGCGTGCTATTGGCCGGGGCCTACCGACCAAGGTGAACGCTAATCTTGGCACGTCCCCCGATGGACGTGGCGTAGCCGGCGAAGTGAAAAAATTACAGGTGGCTTTAGCAGCCGGGGCTGACGCGGTGATGGACCTTTCCCTGGGCGGCGACCTGGACAAGATCCGGGCTGAACTTTTGCGTAATTGTCCGCGCCCTTTTGGTAGCGTGCCAATATACCAGGCGTTGGTTGACATACGCCGGCGTGGTGGCGATCTGAAGGACCTGCAGGTAGATGATTTCTTTCGGGCGGTGGAAAAGCATTGCCTGGACGGGGTGGACTTTGTTACCTTGCATTGTGGTGTGACGCGTCATTCCCTAAATATCTTGTTGGAGGACGGGCGGCTTACGGGAATTGTCAGCCGCGGCGGTTCGATGCTCGCGGAGTGGATGCTCTGCCATGATCGCGAGAATCCTTTTTTTGAGTATTTTGACCGCTTGTTGGATGTTGCCGGGAAGTATGATGTCACTTTGAGCCTGGGGGATGGTCTGCGACCGGGGTCGCTGAGTGACGCTACTGATCGCCCGCAACTGGCGGAACTTTTGGAGATGGGACGTCTGGTGGAGCGATGCCATCTGGCCGGGGTGCAGGTAATGATAGAGGGTCCGGGTCACGTGCCGCTGCACCAGGTGGCTGATAATGTTGCCTTGGAAAAAAAGGTGTGTCACGGGGCTCCTTTTTATGTTTTGGGGCCGTTGGTCACCGATGTTTCTCCCGGTTACGACCACGTGGCGGGGGCAATTGGCGGCGCGGTGGCCGCGATGGCCGGGGCCGATTTTCTTTGCTATGTAACTCCCGCTGAGCATTTACGCTTGCCTAATCTTGATGACGTGAAGCGAGGGGTGATGGCGTCCCGTGTGGCCGCGCATGCCGGTGATATCGCCCGGGGTCAGAATGGCGCGCGCCGCAGGGATGACGAGTTATCTCTGGCGCGCTGTCGCTTGGATTGGGAGGGGCAGGCACGCCGGGCTATTGATCCGGACTTGGTGCGAAAAAGACACGGGCAGTTGCTGCCGCGGCAGAGCGATGCCTGTAGTATGTGCGGGGAGTACTGCGCGATGAAGACGTTTAGCCGTACAACCAGGGGACGGGGCAAGAAGTTATGAATTCTGAGTTATGAGTTATGAATTATGAATTGTGAACAAGGTATACCGGATACCGGAAACAGGAAACCGGGAGCTAGATACAAATTAGTCGTTAGTCGTTGGTATTTAGTATTTAATATGCGACCAAATTCTATTTAATATTGGAGTGTCCAGAGGACCAACCAAATACCAGATACTAGATACCAAATACTAGCTGCACGCAATACGCAATGCGACATACGATATACGAGCGACGAGCCCCGAGTAGCGAAAAAATGGAAACAAAAAAAGATTACTACGAAATACTGGGCATAGCCCGCGGTGCTTCGCCGGAGGAAATCAAGTCGGCCTATCGCCGGTTGGCAAAGAAAGTACATCCGGACGTCAACCCAGGGGACAAGCAGGCGGAGGAGAAGTTTAAGGAACTGAGCGAGGCCTATGCCGTTTTGAGCGATGAGAAACGGCGGGCACAGTATGATCAGTTTGGCCGGGTAGACTTGAGTGACATGCCCGGCGGCGGTTTCGGTGATTTTTCTGATATCGGCGGGCTGGGAGATTTGTTTGGCGAGGTGTTCGGCGATATCTTTGGTGGCGGTAGGCAGCGCGGCGGCGCCCGGTCGCAGCGTGGTCGTGACTTGCGGGTGGACGTGCGGCTTGATTTTACCGAGGCATTCACGGGCTGTGATAAACGGATCAAGGTGCGGCGGCTTGAGAAATGCACCGAGTGTAGCGGCCGCGGCTATGCCTCCGAGAGTGATGTCCAGGTTTGTGCCGAGTGTGGCGGCAGCGGACAGGTGAGACGGGCCCAGGGTTTCTTTAGCATGGTTAGTACTTGCCGCCGTTGCGGCGGCGAGGGGCGCGCGATATCACGCCCTTGCCGCAAGTGCGGTGGCGAAGGGCTGGAGGAACAGCAGCGGACGATCAAGGTGCGGGTGCCGGCAGGGGTAGAGTCGGGTAGCCGTTTGCGTATGGGAGGAGAAGGGGAAGCGGGGATGAACGCTGGACCTAACGGGGACCTTTACCTGGTTTTTGAAGTTGAAGAGCATGAGCTTTTTAGCCGCCAGGGAGATGACGTTGTCATCAGTGTGCCCATTAGCTATGGTGAGGCGGCCCTGGGGGCGGAGTTGAAGGTGCCGACCATGGAAGGCGGGATTAAGATGAAGGTGCCGGCCGGGACACAGAGCGGTAAAGTGTTTCGTTTGCGTGGCAAGGGAGTGCCGCATATGGGTGGTTTTGGCCGGGGAGATCAGTTGGTTGAGGTGGTAGTAGAGACGCCTGTTGGGCTTGGTCGGCGTGAACGGGGCATGCTGGAAGAATTCGAAAAATCTCACGGGGGAAAAGCCAATTCTTCACGGGTGGCATTTGATAAGCTGGTTGAAAAATTGTTTGGCAGCAAATGATGAAAGAGTCCGCGGAGGAAAAAAAGAAAAGGAGAGATGTTCTCTGTGTCCTCTGTGACCTCTGTGGCTAAATAGATGATCGATTAATAAAATGACCCGACGTAGTTTTGCACTTCTTGCCGATGAGCTATCGGATAATACCATTGTGCTGCGTGGTAAGCGCCGCGCGCATTTCCTCAAGGTTTTCCCGGACGCTAAAACAAAGAATATGGAACTGTTGGCGGCGGATGGGCGGGTGTTCGCCGCCAGGCTGGTGAATTCTGGCCGTGATGAATTGATTTTGCAAGTGGTCTCTTCTGATGTGGTTGCCTCCCCCTCTTTTGTTTTGACTCTGGCCGCCGCGATATTGAAACCGAGGAAGATGGATTTCCTGGTAGAAAAGGCCGCTGAACTAGGGGTGAGCCGGGTGCTGCCGCTGATTACGGCGAGAACTATGGCTGTGGGAAAAGATGGACCTGGTGATAGCCGGCTCGCCCGTTGGCGGGGCAAGGCAGCCGGCGCGACGGCGATGAACGAGCGGCCGTGGCTAACGCGGGTGATGGAGGCATGCCCTATAACCTCTTTGGTTTTTCCCGCGGCAGAACGGGTGTTGGTCCTTTCCGCGCAGGGACAACTCGGTCTGCGCCGGGCCTTGCGCGGCGGGCCGCAGGATTTGACGCTGGTCGTCGGGCCGGAAGGGGACTTTGCTCCGGATGAGTTGAGGATGCTCAAGGAAAACGGCGCCGAGCTAGTTCGTTTGGGCGATGAAATACTGCGTGCGGAAACAGCGTCGCTTGCCGCGCTGGCGGTGATCAACGCTGAATGGCGTTGGTAATAAAAGATTTTTACTACCAAGTCACATTTTTCACCACGACGACACGACGGAACACCTTTTCTTTTACCACCAAGTCACCAAGACATCAAGGAACCCTTCGGCTCGCAAATAACGCTCGCTTCCGCCTTCGTCTAGACTATGGCGGACATGCCGCCTGCCCAGAGCCTGTCGAAGGGCTAGTGTCTAATTCGTATAGCGCACAATTAGTATCTGGTATCTAGTATTTAGTATTTGGTTGCATACTAAATACTAACGACCAATAACTAACGACTAACGACCAGGTAGCGTTCTGCTGAATTCGTAGGCCGAACCAGATACCAAATACCAGATACTAAATACCCATGTTTGCCATCGAAAAAATAATCTGCTTGCCTCTCCGTAGCCCTTGACGAAGACAGATGTTGTCGTGGTAAGTGCCGTTATCCAAAAAAGAGACGTTAACGTCGTGTCGTCGTGGTAGAAGCCGTTAAGACGATTATACTTACTTGACATAAGACCGCCTCTACTGTAAATTGTATCGAGTAAAGAATGGAGAGAGCAAGATATGGCAGAACAGGACGAAAAACTTCGCTTGGGGGATATGCTCGTTGCTGAGGGCGTGATCACTCAGGAGCAATTACAGAGCGCCATTAATTATCAGGCGGAAAACGGCGGGCGTCTTGGCACGGCTCTTGTGGGCTTGGGTTTTGTCTCTCAGGATGTGATCATGGCCTTTGTTGGCACCCAACTCGGTATCCCCCATGTCAATTTGGAGGACTATGGTGCTATCCCCGGCACTGTGTTGCAGGCTGTGCCTGAATCGCTCTGTGTCAAGCAGTGTCTCATCCCCATCGCCCAGCATGATAACCGGCTGACCATAGCCATGGCCGATCCCCTGAATATGATGGCGGTGGACGACTTGAAGTTGAGCACCGGTTTTGACGTGGAGACGGTTATCTCTTCCGAGAACGATATCCGCGCGGCCATTGAGCGCTACTATGGTGTGTCCGCCGCTCCCGCCGCGCCTTCTGCGGGACAGGGTCAGACGCCTGAGTCGACCACCAGCATGGACGACGTCATCCATTCCATGGGCGCCGGCAGCGAATCCCTGGAGGTAGTGCATGTAGAGGAGGATGAGACGGATATTGCCAGCCTGGAAGCGTCCGGCGAGGATGCTCCGGTGGTCAAGGTGGTCAACGCCATTCTCACTGAGGCGGTGCGCATCGGCGCTTCGGACATTCATCTCGAGCCCTTCGAGACAAGCTATCGTACTCGTTTCCGGGTTGACGGTGTATTGCAGGAAATGAAGTCTCCGCCGCGGCAGTTGGCCCCTAATATCTCCGCGCGGATAAAGATCATGTCGGACATGGATATCGCCGAGCGCCGCAAACCACAGGACGGTAAGATAAAGGTCAAGGTGCTGGGCAAGGATATAGACGTTCGCGTTAATATTATTCCCGTCGGCGGCGGCGTCGGCGAGAAGATCTGCATGCGTATCCTGGATTCCAGCAACCTTTCCCTGGATTTGACGAAGCTGGGGTTCCTTGACGTGCCGGCTGAGCATTTCTCAAAGATAATCCGTGAACCTTACGGTATGGTGTTGGTTTGCGGCCCGACTGGCAGCGGCAAGTCCACCACGCTTTATTCCGCGCTCTCCACCATCAATGATCCCGCTATAAACATCCAGACGGTGGAAAACCCCATTGAATATAAACTCTTCGGCATCAACCAGGTGCAGGTCACTCACGGGGTGGTTGACTTCGCTGACGCGCTGCGCGCTTTCATGCGCCAGGATCCGGACGTGATCATGGTCGGTGAGATCCGCGACCATGAGACCGCGGAAATCGCTGTAGAGGCGGCGCTTACCGGGCATTTGGTATTCGGCACCTTGCATACCAATGACGCCCCCCAGGCGGTAACGCGCTTGATCCAGATGGAGCTGGAACCGATCATGGTTTGCTCCACTTTGCTGGCGGCCGTGGGCCAGCGTTTGATGCGTCGCGTTTGCAGCGACTGTAAGGAAGCCTACCAGCCGACGGAGGAGGAGTGGAACGACGTTATCCAGGTGCCGCAAGGATATGGCCCGGCGGAGGGCAGTCAGCCTGTACTTTATCGCGGCCGCGGCTGTCCCAAGTGTGGTGACTCCGGCTATAAAGGACGCGTTGCTATTCACGAGATCATGGTAATGAACGATAAGTTGCGCGAAATGGTGATTAAGCACGCGAGTACCGATGAGTTGAAAAAAGGCGCGCGCGAGAATGGAATGATCACTTTGCGTGAGGTCGCCAGGGTAAAGGTGCTGCGCGGTGAGACGGCGTATTTGGAGATGGTCAAGGTGGCTAAAGAGGATTAACTGTAGGGCGGTTGTTAGTTGTTGGTCGTCCGTTGTTTGTTGTGCCCAGGGACTAATAACTATCAACGAACAACAGCTAATAAGCCGAGAGGTAGAACAATGATGATGACTATTGATACCTTGATCCGGACGATGTTTGAGCGGGGCGCTTCCGATTTGCACATTACCGCCGGGCTGCCGCCGATGTTGCGTATTGACGGTCGGGTGCAGCCGCTGGAGTTCGAAAAACTGCGGCCGGATACTTGCCAGTCCCTTATCTACAGCGTGCTTACCGACGAACAGAAGGAAAAATTCGAGCGCGAGCAGGAGTTAGACACGTCCTTCGGTATCGAGGGGGTAGGCCGTGTGCGGATGAATGTTTTTCGGCAGCGTGGCGCGGTGGCGGCCGCGTTGCGTAACGTGCCGACCAAGATAGCCACTCTTGAGGAACTGAAGTTGCCGGCTATCGTTGGCGAGCTGGTTAAGATACCCAAGGGGCTGATCCTGGTCACCGGGCCCACCGGTAGCGGTAAGTCGACTACGCTCGCTTCGATGGTCGATGTGATCAACACCAACAACAGCGGTCACCTGATTACCGTAGAGGATCCGATTGAATTTATTCATACGCATAAGAAGTGCATCGTCAATCAGCGGGAGATTGGTGCGGATAGCAAGAGTTTCACCAGCGCGCTTAAGTATGTACTACGCCAGGACCCCGACTACATTTTGATCGGCGAGATGCGTGATTTGGAGACGATCGGTGCTGCTTTGACCATTGCCGAGACGGGCCACTTGGTTTTTGCCACCTTGCATACCATCGATACCATTCAGACTATCAATCGTATTATCGACGTTTTTCCCGCTAACCAGCAGCAGCAAGTGAGAATGCAGCTCTCTTTTGTATTGCAGGGGGTGCTCAGCCAGCAGTTGCTTGCTAATAGTTTTACCAGCGGACGCTGTATGGCGGCGGAGGTGATGATCCCTACCATGGCTATACGCAACCTTATCCGCGAGGAAAAGGTGCACCAGATATATTCGGTGATCCAGACCGGGCAGGAATATGGTATGCAGACGATGAATCAGGCATTGTTACAGTTATATCGTACTCAGCAAGTATCTTATAATGAGATCTTCTCGCGCACGCTTGATCCGCGCGAATTGCAGGAGATGATACAGCGTGGTAAAGTGGATGGTAAGAAGTAGATAGTGTCGGAAAAGTACCTCGCGAAGGCCGCGAAAGGGTCGAGGATAGATTCCGTCTACTTTTCTCCCCCCTTGAGGGGTTCCGGTCGCCAAAGGCGACCTCATGTCTTCCCTCCGTACGAGTGTGGAAAAGGAAGGCAGCGGAGAGACAGAGGGGGGTGAAATTGTTCTCGTGATTTCCGCCTTCGTCAAGGGCTTCAGCCTTCGCTCCCGGGAGCTACGGCTTGACAAGACGGCGGGGCAAGTGACGGAACGCCTTTTCTTTTAACGCCTTATGCCGTTATCCGAAAAGAGGTTGTTTGTAACGTCGTGTCGTCGTGGTGAGTGTCGTTATCCAGAAAAAAGATTTATTTGGTACTGGTGGTTAAAGGTTTTCAGACGGTTCCAAGCAATGCGAGTTATTAATGATCGCTGGTAAATGATAAATGCCGAATTTTAGTTATAAAGCTAAAGACGCGTCGGGTAAAGTGGTCACCGGCCAGATGCAGGCTGACAACCAGGGTGCTTTGTCGGCCAAATTGAAACAGAAGCAGATGACCTTGGTTTCGGTGGTCGGGGGAGGCAGCAAGGTTTCTACGCGCACCAGCATCACCACGCGCGAGCTGGCTATATTCAGCCGGCAGTTTGCCGTGATGGTTGCCGCGGGATTGCCGATGTTGCAGTGCTTGAATATTTTGGCCGAAGGTGAACCGAATCCCAAGTTTAAAGCGGCGATTCACCAGGTGCGGGATGATATCAGTCAGGGCACCAATCTTTCCGACGCCATGTCGCGCTTTTCCCGCATCTGGGATAAACTTTATGTGAATATGGTCCGTTCCGGCGAGGCCGGCGGTGTCCTACAGGAGGTAATGAACCGGCTGGCTACCTATATAGAAAAATCCGATAACCTCAAACGCAAGGTCAAGGGAGCGATGATGTATCCGGCGGTTGTCAGCAGCATCGCTCTTTTGGTAGTGGTTTTTCTGATGGTTAAGGTAGTGCCGACCTTCGATGATATTTTCAGTAGTTTCGGTATGGATTTACCCCCTGCGACGCAGTTGCTCATAGACATCAGCAACTTCATGCAGACCTACTGGTGGACGTTGCTGGCGGGAGCTGGCGTTATTTTCGGTGGGATAAAACTTGCTCGCAGTACGGAAGGCGGCACGCGGGCGATAGATGGTTTTATGCTGAAAATTCCTAAGATGGGGGATATGTTGAAAAAGGTGGCCATCGCCAAGTTCGCGCGCACTCTTTCCACACTCATCCGCAGCGGCGTTTCTATCGTCGAGGCGCTGGATACTACCGCCAAGACCGCCGGCAACCTGGTGGTGGAAGACGCGATAATGTTTTCGCTGGAGAATATCCGTAAAGGGGAAGCTTTGGTTGAACCGTTGCGTCAGAGTGGGGTTTTTCCGGCCATGGTTTGCTCTATGGTGGAGGTGGGTGAGCAAACGGGTAATCTGGAGACGATGCTGGAAAAGGTTGCTGATTTTTATGAAGAGGAGGTGGACGTCGCCGTTGAGGCATTGACCTCTATTATTGAGCCGATACTCATCGTATTTATGGGTATTACTATTGGGTTTATCGTTATTGCGATGTTTATGCCGATGTTCATGATGGGTGATATCGCTGGCTAGCGCCAGCTGGGTTTGCATCGGC
>JAUXIB010000092.1 GCA_030621225.1 candidate division FCPU426 bacterium | reverse complement strand
CGCGAGTTTCTACCTTGCTAAATATAACAGAAACTTGCAAATCTGTGGATCAATTGTCTTTAGCCGTTCCCTCCAAAGTCCAACTGGACACCCGCCTCCGCCATCGCTCTTTGAGCTATGGCGAGACAAGTGCGCGGGTGTGACAAGCAAAGGCAAGTGTGGTAAAACGGTTGTCATTCCCGCAGACCTGTCCTTCGTAGCTCGTAGAGCGAAGTAGGAAGCGGGAATCCACGGGGTTTCCCCACTTCACTGAAGGGATACGTAGAACGTAGCAAGACCCTATCCAACTCTGGATCTTTCTGCTACAATTAATATTGATGAACGCTGGCACATTCAAAAAAGCACTCGCGCTCTCCCTGTCGGGAACCGCCCTCTTGTTCGGACTGTCTGCCGCGCCACCCATACCCGTGACTCCGCGTTCTACCCCTACCCAGGTACCGATGATAATTCTTGGTTGGAACCAGCAGGCGGGGGTAGACGGCTGGAACATCTACCTCTCTGACGGCCTTTGGGACCGCGGTCAACGGCTGAACAAAAAACCGCTAAAGAAACGGCGCTATATAATCAAATACCCGGATGCCCCACTCCGGCACGGCAGTGTCCACTATATGCGCCGCGCCTCTGTAGCCGGCGGTATGGAGATCGAGGAAACCAAGCCGGTGAAACTGATCGCCTACTATGGCGGCACAAACCCCAAAGACTATACCAAAACGCCGACGCCAACACCAGAACCGGAGCCCACCAAGGTAAAAATAAAGGAGATCGCACCGCCAAAACTGGAAAGTAAACCGATAAAAACACACTGCAAACACGCCAAAATAAAATCCATCTCCACCAAGACCTACACACCTAAAGCTAAAAAAGTAAAAGTAAAACCGATCAAGCGCTACACGCCAAAACCAAAACCGACCAAAACCTACACGCCTAAGCCAAAACCAATACTCAAACCTAAACCGACCAAGAAACCGACACCCAAGCCAACTAAAAAACCAACACTCAAACCAACCAAGAAACCAACGCCCAAACCCAAGCCGACCAAAGAACCGACACTCAAACCAACTAAAAAGCCAACGCCCAAACCCAAGCCGACCAAGAAACCGACACTCAAACCAACTAAGAAACCAACCCGCAAACCCAAACCGACTAAAAAACCGACCATCGCTCCGCCGGACCTTGACGCGCCGGCAATGAAACAACAACGGGGCAAGCTGATAATCGCTTGGCGAACCCAGTCGGGGGTGGACGGCTGGAACATCTATTTTTCAAAAGACAAGAAAAAGGGATACCGGCGCGCCAACAGGCGAATAGTGCGGGAACCTGAATATGTCCTGAGACATTCCAGCCTGCAAGCGGGAAAACATTATTATATCCACCTGGTCACCGTACGCGGCGGAGTAGAAAGCAAACGCGGCAAGCCGTTTAAAATACTAGCGGTGCCGGATGTACGGAGGTAACACTATACGTGGTTAGTCACGTGTCTTGAGTCACGAGTCTCCCCCTTCGGGGACAAACTGGCATTAAACATGCTGGCGGCGGGTCGCCTATGCACTGACACACGACGCGGGACAAGCGACGCGCGACGCCGTTTAGGGTTTCACACATCAAATATCTTGCCGGGATTCAATATCATCGCCGGATCGAGGCTCTTTTTCAAAGTCTGCATCAGCTTGAGCTCCCGCGAAGAGAGGTACTGTTTTAGGGCCTGCTTCTTGACCAACCCAACGCCGTGCTCCCCAGTTACCGTACCGCCTAATTTCACCGCCGTGCGAAAGATTTCTTCCGATATCTGAGGCAATTTCCTGCTCCAGGTTTCGTCGTCCAGCTCTTGCTTCAACAGATTAACGTGGATGTTACCGTCGCCGGCGTGACCAAAACAAATAGCTGTCACACCGTGCTTTTCGGCAAGCTGTTTTGTAACACTTACCATCTGTGGGATATGCGCGCGCGGTACGGTCACGTCTTCCACCTCGACTATCGGTGAGTCGGCCTTCAACGTCTCCAGCAGACTACGCCGCGCTTCCCAGAGTCGTTCCTGCGATTGCGGCGTGTCGGCCACCAATACGTCTTCGCAACCCAGGTCGGCGGCCAGCTCACCAATGGCCTCCGCCTGCCTGTCGATCTGTTCCGCATCGTTACCGTCCAGCTCAATGATCAACTGCGCCGCGGCGTCACTGTATTGTAATTCTCTTTTCAGAAACTTCTCGCAGGCCTTGACCGCGTCCCTTTCCATGAATTCAATGGCCGTGGGCGTTATCTTCTTGTCCGTGGTTATCTTTTGGACCGCCCGGGTCGCCTGCTCAAGCGAATTAAAGGGAAGCAACAGATCTATCTTTTTTTGGGGCAGCGGGATCAGCCGCAGGATTATCTTGGTGATGATCCCCAGCGTGCCTTCCGAACCGACCATCAGCTGGGCCAGATCATAGCCGGCCACGTTCTTCACGTATTTGCCGCCGTAGCTGATCATTTCCCCATCCGGGGTAACCACCTCCAGGCCGCAAACGTAATGGCGGGTAATACCGTATTTCATCGCCCGTGGCCCGCCGGCGTTCTCTGCCACGTTGCCGCCGATACTGCAGTCTTCTAATGACGCGGGATCCACCGGGTAGAACAACCCACTCTCTTCCACCTTCCCTTGAAGCTGCCCGGTGATCGTCCCCGGCTCACTGACCACCATCAGGTTCGCCTTATCTACATCAAGCACCTGCTCCATTTTCTCCAGGGAGAGCACGATGCCGCCATAAAGGGGCAAAGCACCGCCACTTAACCCCGTGCCACGCCCGCGGGGCGTCAGCGGGATATTCTCAGCCAGGGCAAATCGCATAAGCTCCTGTACCTGCGCGGGGTTTCCCGGCAGGACAACGGCCTCCGGCTCGTGTCTCAGACCGGGTAACTCATCGTGACAGTAATCCTCCATTTTCTCCAGGTCACTGAGTACGTTCTTAGCGCCGACGATCCCCGTCAGGCTGACGATTACCCCGGCATCAACTTTTTTATAATCGTTCTTTTGCATGATACAGTTTAATTCATAGCTGTCTGAATTAGACCATCTCCCCCCTCTCCCTGGCCTCCCCCTCCGGGGGGGAGGGAACCGCGTTTCCTCTCCCTTGAAGGAAACGGCGACAGCAAAAAGAAATAGTTTAATCGCCTGCCCATAGGGCCGAGGACTAAGGTGAGGGTGTATATCATTATCCTCAATTTAAATATACAAATCTAATTATACTATGATTGCTCTGATCTATAGTTTATTTATACAAAAATAGCGTCGAAAAAGCCTTTTTTTACCACGACAACATCCACCTTCGTTTAAACTACGGCGCAACAAGCAACGCTATTGCCTGTCATTCCCGCGGACCTGTCCTTCGTAGCTCATAGAGCGAAGTAGAAAGCGGGAATCCAATTTGATCTGGACACCCGCTTACGCGGGTGTGACAAGACAACTATTTTCACCGTCTTGTGTCGTTATCCAAGAAAAGGTGTTCCTTGGCTTGTCGCGCCATAGCCTTTGACGAAGGCGGATGACTTGGTGTCTTAGTGGTAAGTGCCGTTATTAAAAAAGAGTCGTTAACGTCGTGTCGTCGTGGTAAAAGTCGTTAACGTCACCCGTGCGCCAAGAGCGCCGCGCCTTCGGGGTCATTCTATCAACCTTTCCTCGCCTCAATATGCTATAATTAGTTTACAGTTTGCGAGTCAATTCCCCGGAGGGACAGATCAACCACACTGCGTAGCAATCTCATTAAATAGCTTGAGTTTAAAAACTAATGACAAAACACAATGAACAATCTGGATTCTATGGTTTAGGCATAGCGCCCCAATTGCTTGAGACTATCGGCAAGATGGGCTTCACTACCCCTACTCCCATTCAACAAAAAGCGATCCCGATAGCACTTGAAGGAAAGGACATTATCGGCATAGCCCAGACAGGCACCGGCAAGACGCTCGCCTTTGGCGTACCGATCGTCCAGCGCCTGGCCAATGCCAAGGGTATGGCCCTGATCCTCGCGCCGACGCGCGAACTCGCCTTTCAGATCGACGAAGCATTCCAGCCGATCAGCGCTCCTTTCGGCCTACGCACTGCGGTGCTTATCGGCGGCGCGCCAATGGGCCGACAGATCCAGAAACTTAAAAAGACCCCGCGCGTGATCATCGCCACGCCCGGGCGGCTTATCGACCACCTCACCAGGCGCACGGTGAAGCTAAAGGATACAAATATCCTGGTGCTGGACGAAGCGGACCGGATGCTGGATATGGGCTTCCAGCCCCAGATCGAAAAGGTCATGGGACATCTCACTGCCGAACGGCAGACGATGCTTTTCTCCGCGACGATCCCCGAAAAGATCGTGACCATCGCCGAACGGTACATGAAAATGCCGATCAGCGTCGAAGTAGCCATTTCCGGCACCACCGCTGATGACGTCAGCCAGGAACTCTTCATAGTCAAACCTGAAAAAAAGAGCGTCCTACTGGAACACCTGCTGAAACAATACCGCGGCACGATCCTGATCTTTACACGCACCAAGCGCGGCGCGGTAAGAGTAAACCGAGGCCTAAAAAAGCGGAACTATGCTTCCGCCGAGATACATTCCGATCTGACCCTGGCCAAACGCCGCGAGTCACTTGAGGGATTCAAACGCGGCAAATACCGCATCCTGGTGGCCACCGACGTCGCGGCACGCGGACTGGATGTAACGGGCATCGAGTTGGTGATCAATTACGACCTGCCCGATGAGGCCGAGGTATATGTACACCGCATCGGCAGAACGGCTCGCGCCGGCAAGGCCGGGCACGCCATCTCAATAGCCACCCCGGACCAGCGGGTCCAGATGCGCGCCATCGAGCGGGTCATCCGCAACGAAGTGCCCGTCTCCGAACATCCGGAGATAACCACCACCTCCTTCAATCCTCCCATGGTAGTCTATAAGACGAAAAGACGCCGGCGCAGGTAGAGGCCGGGGGAACGGCTATTTTGCCACAGAGGTCACAGAGGAACGACTTTAACCACGACGACACAACGTTATAATTTGGATAACCCTTCGATACAGGCGATTCATATTAGTATAGGCAGAATTACACCCCAGAGGTGAGACTACGTGCTGCCCTGTGTTACACCTCTGGGGTGGAGCACACGAGCTACGCTTGTCCGCCATAGCTGACGCTTCTAACCATAAAAGTAATATTTGTGGAAGCGTTAACGACGGCGGAAGATACGAATTAGTAATGAATCTCCAAACCAAACGATAAAGCCAGCCCACCAAAGCTTATATCTGCGTAACTATACTCATCCGGATAGGCATTGACCAGGAACTCGTAGTCTACTACGATGACTTCACCAGCACTGTCTTTTCTGGTCAATAAGGCCACGGATTCGCCAAAGGTGCTATAACCGCGCAACCTGTTTAAACGGGCGTATTTATAGGCAAGGCCGCTGAATAGCGAAAAGTTGCTGCTAAAATAATGTTCCAAACGGCTGTCGAGCACGAAACAAAGGCTGGAGGCTGATAAATTGCCGTTAAATACCTCAATGCCTAAGGATGGGTCTTCTTCTATCAGGCAGAACTCCGCATTGCCGTCCAGCATACCCAGCCGCAGTCCAAATCCGAGATCAAACTGGCGTAAATGCACCAGGTATTCAAAACCACCCGTAAACATAAGAGCATTGGTTTTAATAGTGTTGTTAATGCGACCGTAAACCCCAGATGAGTTCGTGGAGAATTCAAAACTAGCGCCAAAAATATAGTCAGCGGTAGTTATCAGCCTAAAATCATTACCGGCGCGCATCCCCCCCATAATCGATATACATTTGGCCAAAGCGCCTTTGTTGGCGCTGTATTCTGTATAGCCTGCGTTACCCGCCCATTGCGGCGTGTTTTTGGCGGCGCGGTTCAGGCTATCCTCGCTGAGGTAAACTAGTGAAGCCTCCACTCCCCAACTACGGCGGGTGCGACTCTTTATGTACTTATACCCTTCTCTGCGGCGGGGCTTGGGGCTCTCATCAGATGTCCTATAATTCTCAGTCGTCTGCTTGTCTTCGGGGCCAGTCGGTTGCGCTCCGGTGAGTTTCTGTGCCTGTTTTTTTTGGACACTGGCTATGAATCTATTTATCTTTTCGTTTCCGGGGTTTATCTGCTGAGCGCGCTGATAATTAGCTAGAGATATATCATATTCCCCCTTGAGGTAGTAACAGTATCCCTTGGTCGCATAGGCTTGCCACATTTCGGGGTTATACGTTAAGGCGGTGTCTAAATACTTCAAGGCGCCGTCGTAATCTTTGGCCGGGATCAGATCTCTAATGGCATAGTCAATAAGTTCTTTGGCGCGTCTCCTGTTATTGTCATTAACCGGGGCAGCGGCAAGGGAGACAGCCGTTAGCAGTAGGGTCAGTAATAGCTGGATCGGCTGATGTTTGTTCATAGTCTCTCGATAAGGGTCCGAGCGCCCGGCGCATATTGGGAATCTGGGAAGCGAGACAATAATTGTTGAAAACTTTGTTTCGCTTCTTGTTTGTTGCCGCCTATCTCAAGCAGGATCTCTCCCTGTTTAAGCAGCGCGAAAGCGTGTTGTTCCCCGCTCAGTGTTTTCGCCAAGTTGATGATCTTTCGATAGATCTCGAGCGCCTGCAGGGAACGCTTGGCCTGGAGATAACATACATCTGCCGCCTCAAACAGAGCCGAGCTATTCTCGTAGAGGCGGTAATTCTCCATAAAGAGACTGATCGCCTGGTCATACTCCCCCTTGCCGGCACTGGCCCGGGCCAGGCTGGTCAGGGCCTTTGATTTCTCGCGGCGGGGATAGAAGAGCCGGCCAAAAAAATCGCTCCCCTCGCCAATGACGAATGTCGCCAGCGCCGCGATGGCAGCGCAGAGACAAAGCATACCGAGGATCAACCCCCAGGTGATAAGTCCGCCGGCGATCGCATATACGCCAATCAGGATCACGCCTACCACCAACAGCCAACCACAAGTAATGCCAAAAAAAAGCCGGGGATTATTGATGTCCAGCTTAAGCTTCTTGTCCTGCTTCATTTCGGCCTGGACAAAGGTGCGCCCCAAACGTTCGCGCATATCGACATACAGCAGGTGGTTGTGCTTGTAGAGCAGTTCCCCCTTTTTGAAGACCTGGTGTAATTCGTGGCTGGGTTCCGGCGGCAACAGTTGCAGTTTCAGTTTATGTGACATCGGCTCGGCAACCAGCTCCGCAAAAGCCGTGTCAGCCATGGCGCGTTCCGGTTCTTTGGTGACGATCACTAGCCGCAAATCAGCCGGCGAGGAGCCAAGGTTAAGGAATGCACAGGCCACATCGTCACGCTGGCCCAGTTTAGCGGCAAGCTGGTCTTTCTCTTCCTGGCTAAGCACCGATCAAGCTCCCTGCTGTGCGCCACAAGCCGTGTTTGGCATGGCGAACGGACGGTCACGATAGTTGGGTAGTGAATAATCGTTCATACTCCTTGAGGGCAAATCGGTCTGTCATCCCCGCTATGTAATCACAGGCGGCGAGATGACGTTTGCCCCGCGCATGCCCGGCAAAACGGGGCGGCATTATATCCGGTCTCTTGAGATACAGGAAAAACATCTGTTCTAAAAAGCGATTGTGTTTTTCGGCAAGGCGGGTAACACGGTAGTGCTTGTAGAAATTGTCGTAGAGAAAGTGGCGCAGTGAGCGGATCTCGCGAGCCAGTCCGGGGGTGAAAGCAAGGATGGATTTACCTTTGCGGCGCAGCGCGGCGGGGGTGGCCTTACTCCGCTCCAGATGGCGGCATGCGTTTGCTACCAGATCAGAGACTTGCCAGTGGATCAGCAAGCGGATGATCCGGTTGCGACGATATTTCTTAGCCAGGTTTGGGGCCTGGTCGACGGACTGTTGATACGCCTTGCGCCAGATCGTTACAGTTGAGAGTTGCTCGAAGCTGAGCAGTCCTGACTCCAGGCCGTCGTCAAGGTCATGACTGTTGTAGGCGATCTCATCAGCCAGGTTGACCACTTGAGCTTCCAACGAACTAATGCCTCCCTTGCCCCCGGCGCCGTTGTCCCAAGGTGTAATGTGTTTCATCATCCCCAAGCGTACTTCGGGGGTTAGGTTGAGTCCGGGGAAGGCGGCGTAACGCTCTTCGAGCGTTTCCACGATGCGTAGGCTCTGACGATTATGTTCAAAACCGCCGCGCTTTCGCATCAGGCGATTGAGACAGGATTCACCACTATGTCCAAAAGGGGTATGGCCCAGGTCATGCGCCAAGGCTATTGCTTCGGTCAGGTCCTCGTTGAGCTGCAAACGCCTGGATATCGTGCGCGCCAATTGCGCTACTTCCAGGGAATGTGTCAGGCGGGTGCGGTAATGGTCTCCTTCGTGATTGACAAAGACTTGGGTTTTATATTCCAAGCGGCGGAAAGCCTGGCAATGGACAATACGGTCCCGGTCGTGCTGGAAAGGACTGCGATCCGGATCCTCCGTCTCCCGATGCTGGCGGCCACGAGACTTCGCGGCAAACATCGCGTAAGGCGCCAAGATCAGCTCTTCTCTTTTCTGCCAGTCCATTTTTCGTATCTCGTTTTTCGTATCTCGTATCTAGTGTTTGGGGGTTCGAGCTACGAGTCCTTCGACAAAGTTTACACTGAGCGAAGTCGAAATGCTCGGGACAGGCTGCGAGATACGAGCTACAGGTTTGGCTACTTCCCTTCCAGCCGCGGAATGCGATAGATCACCCAGTGTTTGCTTTTTGGCTCCCGGTGCAGCCGCGCCGTAGTCAAGTGCTCCTTGCCGGTTTTTCGGTCAAATTCAAAATAGGTAACCTCTGCCACTTCGTCCCATTCCTTCACCTCGCCGATACGCACATCGATATCCAGTAAAAGCTTGCGTATCGCGCCATCGTTTGTGAGGTTGGCGACCATGATCGTCGTCAATCGATTTAGTTCATCGTACTTTTTTCGTTCTGACAGCTCGCCATAGCGCGCTCCCTGCATCTGGAGGACCAGCGCTTCCCAATCCACCAGCTCGACCACGGAATCCTCATCCCCCACAGCTACCGCTTGATAGAACTTCTTTACAGTATCGCCGGCGCTCAGCCGACGCAAAGGCCGTTCTTTCAATACTACCACCGCTATGGCTAGCGCTAAGATGCACGCGGAAATAATTAAGGCAACGACCATCATCAGCCTGCGCAATCTATTTTCCAGTTTCCCGCCATTAGTTTTATCAGCCGTCATTTTCGCCTCCTGATTTTAGATGCTCACTCACAAACAACAGTATAGCGTTTTTTCACCACAACGACACTACGTTTTTTTCAAACACCAAGCCACAGAGGT
>JAUXIB010000181.1 GCA_030621225.1 candidate division FCPU426 bacterium | reverse complement strand
AGCAAAACTAGATACCAGATACTAGATACTGTCTTTAACCACTTCATTGAAACATCCGGTAGATCGTCAATACAGCCATTGGTATGCCGATCACTATTTTCATAAAGCTACCGCCTACTCTGCCCAGTAATAATATTTTGGCGGCTTCTTTCGCGCCGTTCCAATCATGATCGCGCTGGTATTCAGCTAGTAAGCCGCCTAGATAGACGCCCAAGAGCGAGAAAACAAGCGCTCCCAGTCCGAAAAAGAACGGCGCGCCGATAAAGGCGCCGAGGATACCGCCGGCAATCGAGATGATAAAGACGTTGCGCGGTACGTCGTAACGGCGGGAGGCCCAGACGCCGCCGCCGAATTCCAGTAATTCTCCCGCCCCGGCCAAAAGTAATAATAGTAACAGGAACCAGAGCTGAGAGAAAAGTGCTCCTGTGAGCAAAAAATAGGCAGCGGCCAGGATCAGGATGATAAAATTTCCCGGCAGGCCGAGCAGGCTGAGAAATACTGAGCCGAATACGGCTACAGAGAGAACGATTTTAAGCAACAGGCCAAGCCCGCTGAATATAGGTTCCATAGTTAGATTATTTCAAATGTATGGAATTAAGTCAAGGAGGTAAGGCGAGTTCTGAATTATGAATGCTGAGTTACCTGTCTCGCCGCAGTCCTGACGTAGTCAGGCAGAGGCGGATGAATTATGAACAAGTATACGGAACACAGGACACGGGACACGGGGGGAGTATTCAGTAGACAGTAGTCTATCGGTAATCGTTTATTGGAGATCGGTGATAGCAAACGATGGACTATAGACGATAGACGAGCCCCGAGAGGGAGCAGATTGACATTCGGAACAATGGGTATATACTTAGCTGATAGTATTGAAAGAGCCTTTTTTGTTTAATATTTCAGCAGAGAGGATGGGGACAATGCGCGGATCAATGATTCTGATCATAACAATGGTGTTTTATTGGGGGAGCTTTGGTATTGCCTTGGCAGGTGATATGGCTGGTACGGACATTATGCAAGTGGTCATGGAAGGGCAAGATTTGACCGAGAGAGACGCAGCACGCTTGGAAGAAACCTTTAAAAAAACCCCGGATGATCTGGAAGCGAGAGCTATTTTGCTTGGATATTACTTTGGCAAGCAATACGCTGACGAAGAGGTGCGACAGGCTAGATATCTCCATGTTATCTGGTTGATTAAGAAGCACCCGGGCTCGTATTTGGCTGGTCTGCCTTATGCGGGACTGAATTCGCATTTGGACAGCGAGAATTTTTCTCGGGCGAAGAAGTTATGGCTCAAACAGGTAGCTGATAATGAAAAGGATACCGCGATATTGAAGAACGCGGCGAATTTTATGTACTCGGACGAAAAAGACGAGGCGAAAAAGTTGCTGGAGAAGGGAAAGGCGCTGGCGCCTGATGATGCCCATTGGGATGAACAACTCGGGAGACTCCTGGCCAGTGAAGCGAAATATCATCGTGGTTCAATTGAGGATAAAAAAGAACTCGCTTTACAAGCTTTGGGTCATTTTGAAGCGGCCCTGGGTAAGATGGACGAGCAGCACAGGTTCTATAATCTAGACGAGGCAGCAGAGTCAGCGCTTGTGGCGGGACAAGAAGAAAAAGCGGCAAGCTATGCGGCAGAACTATTGTCTTTGGCGGATAAATATCCCAAGAACTGGAATCATGGCAATGCGCTTCACTATGGACACATTATCCTGGGAAAGCTGGCCTTTTCAAAGGGAGAAATGAAAGAGGCGAGGCAGCACTTGCTTGAGGCGGGAAAGACGCCCGGTTCACCTCAACTGAACAGTTCTGGCCCGGATTTTTCATTGGCCGAGAGTTTGCTTGATAAAGGGGAACGGAAGACGGTTATTAAGTATTTAGAGGCGTGCGCTACTTTCTGGAAGAGCGGGGGGGAGTGTTTGCAGAAGTGGATCGTTTTGATCAAGAACAAGCTTAAGCCAAGTTTTAAAAAGCATGGCTGTTAATACTATCGCAAGACGAATTGAATTGACTTTGGGGCGAATCTAGCTATAATCTCCATATTCTCTGGTTTTATATTATTTTCCCGATGGATAAAAACATGTTGAGGAGAGCAGTGATGAAGAAGATTTTACTGTTGGTCGTTGTGTGTGTGTGTCTTTCTTCTTTTAGTTTTTTGCCGGCTAAGGGCGCTGTAATGACTTTGCCTGAGAACTGGGAGATGGTCAACGCGCCGACCGCTTATACCCTGATACGCGGCAGTTACAGTTTGAGTACGCGTATTTATGAGGGCGGTGGTCTTTTCGGTCGTTGGAATTTCGGTTTCATGGGTCGGTTGCTGTTGGGAGTTGGCTTTACCGTTAATAACGTCATCGGCAGCGGCGATATGAGCTCTGAGAACCCTCGTTTGGGTATTCGTCTGCGGATAGTGGATGAGGACGTATTTCCCTCGATAGCGGTGGGTTGGGATCAGCGTGGTTATGGGCCATATGACGGGAAGCATTTCCTTTTAGGGGAAAAAGGAGCCTATCTGGCTTTGAGTAAAGAACTGGGTCTGGGCGGCGCCGTTTTTCAGGCGCACGGCGGGGCGAATGTGGTTGAGGTAGAGGATTTTGACGCTGAAGAGGTGCGTTTTTTCGTCGGGGCGATCGTCGCGCCGGTGAAGGAGATAATTCTTACTGTTGAGGGGGATGATCTTTTTGATGAGGACGACCCGGTTGTTGTGGCGGAGGATGGCACCGCGGCGGAGGATACGGGTAGGACTCATAATCCTTGCGTCAACGCTAAGATAGCTGTTTGCTTTGATGAGCTGCTGACCATCGGGCTGGAGGTATATGATCTTGCTAACGGCGAGAATGGTTCGCGGATGTTGATGATAGATTATAAAAATTATTTTTAACATATATGGCATATGTTAAAACGGAAATAATTTTTGTGCGGCGCGCGGCGTATGGGGAGCAGGGCACCGCGTTAATAATTACTTCTAACATATGTGGCATATTATTAAACGGAAGTAATTTTTGTGCGGCGCGCAGCGTCTGGATAGCAGGGCACCGCGTTAATAATTATTTTTAACATATGTGGCATATGTTAAAACGGAAATAATTTTTGTGCGGCGCGCGGCATATGGGAGGAAGGGCACCGCGTTAAAAACTACTTTTAAGACAGGTGGTCGGTGGTCAGGGGTCGGTAGGCGCGAATTAAGTGTAACGAGCTACGAATTGCGATCTACGAACTGCGTCTGTCATGTTGTAGTCTCCCGCATAGCGGGAGCGAAAGTGGGAAATACGAAAGACAATGGTTGAAAAAAAGCAAAAAGACGAAAAAGCTGAAAAATCCCTTGATCAAGATAAGCCTATCTACGAGTTGGCCCAGCCGATCAAAGAGCTGGAGATGAAGATAAAGGAGTTGAAGGATCTGGCGATCAAGGGGGATGTGAATGTCAGCGGCGAGATCAAGAAGGTTGAGGGCAAGATCGAGAAGCTCTCGCGTGATTCGTATGCTAAACTCAGTACTTGGCAGCGGATACAACTGGCCCGGGAGAAGGGGCGCCCCTACGCGTCTGATTACATAGAGAAACTCATGCAGGATTTCATAGAGTTGCGCGGGGACAGGTTTTATGCCGATGACGCCGCTGTTGTTTGCGGTATGGCCAAGTTTGAGGGGAGAACGGTTGCGGTGATCGGCCAGCAAAAGGGGCGTGATACAAAGGAAAACCTGCAGCGTAATTTTGCCATGATGCACCCGGAGGGTTACCGCAAGGCCTTGCGGGTGATGCGCCTGGCGGACAAATTCAACAAGCCGATACTTATTTTCGTTGATACGCCTGGCGCTTATCCTGGTGTTGGCGCGGAACAACGAGGGCAGGCGGAGGCGATAGCGGTAAATATCCGCGAGATGTTTAACTTGAGATGCCCAATTATAGTTACTGTGATCAGCGAAGGCGGCAGCGGCGGTGCTTTGGGTGTTGGGGTGGGAGACGCGATAATTATGCTGGAGAATGCCTATTATTCGGTAATATCTCCCGAGGGATGCGCCGCGATACTATGGCGCACCGCGGAGAAAGCTCCGCAGGCGGCAGAGGCCTTGAAATTAAGCGCCCCTGACTTGAAGCGGTTGGGTATCTGTGACGAGATCATTCCTGAGGTACCGGGTGGAGTGCAGCGGGATCTGGACTTTACCGCGGGCAAACTGAGGCTTGCTCTTAAAAAATGGCTGAATAAGCTGGGCGCGATGGATGAGCAGGAACTAAGCCAGTGGCGCTATGATAAGTACCGCCGCATGGGAGTAGTTGCGGGTGACGAGAGAGAAACGGTTTCGGTCGCCGGGAATGGACCAGGCCGTAAAAAGGGAAGAAAAAAGAGTGTATAAGAAGATACTGTTTTGCTTAGCCGGGCTAACGGGCTTGGCCTTTTTTTTATCCTTGGCGATAGGTTCTCCGGCGTTAACATCTGGCGCGGTGGATCAGGTGTTGCCGGTGATAGTGATCGATCCCGGGCATGGTGGTAAGGACGCGGGAGTGATCGGTGCTGATGGGGTGAAAGAGAAGGACGTATGTTTGGAACTGGCGATTAAGATCCAGGATGAGTGCCGGCGACGGGGAACTTTACGGGTGGTGCTTACGCGTGATACGGATAAAAAGTTGACTGCCTTGGAAAGGGTCAGCCTGGCAAATGGAGAGAAAGCGAATGCTTTCATCAGTATTCATTTCAACGCTTCTTTCTCGCCGTTTGCCAGCGGCCAGCGTATCTATTACTGCCGGGGTGATGAAGCGGCGAAAGGGAACGGTGGTTTTCGGCGCTGGGAAGGGGTGGCGGCAGTTCACTGGCCGGCAAGTCGCCGCTTGGCTTTATTACTGACCGAATCATTTGGCGCCGGGGAAGATAGCTTATCGGATATCGATTCCCCTATTTTGCAGGGATTGGATATGCCGGCGGTGCTGATAGAGGTAGCTTTTCTTTCTACCGAGCTAGAGTTGGAAATAATGCGTGAAAAGGAGGAAGCTACCCTTTTAAGTATACTGGGGGCACTGGAATTGTTTTTTGA
>JAUXIB010000023.1 GCA_030621225.1 candidate division FCPU426 bacterium | reverse complement strand
TGGTAGATATGGTTGCCATCCCGGTGATGCAGGGTACCGGTTGTCCGGTAATATTTGACGTGACGCATAGTCTACAGGTGCCGCCGGGGCAGGTGGGCGGTGTGAGCGGCGGTAGGGGCGTGGAGTTTGCCGCGCCACTCGCGTGCGCGGCGGTGGGCGCCGGTGCGAACGGCGTCTTCTTGGAAGTGCATCCCGATCCCAAGCAGGCGCTTTCCGATCCAGCGACTACGTTGGATTTCAGGATGACAGAAGAACTGCTTAAGCGTGCCGCCGCTGTTTTCGCCGTTGTTGTTGATTGACCGGGGAACATGGAGAAAAGCACGATGAGCTCTAGGCAATTATTGAGGAGGATCTTAGCGAAACTGCCGGGATATACACTTATTTCCAAGCTATATCACAGGGCGCTCTTTTCCGGTTCCGCTAAGTACTGGCAAAGGCGCTATCAAAAGGGCTGGGGCTCGGGAGAAGGTTCAGCTAAGCATCTTGCCGAATTCAAGGCGCATATTCTTAACGACTTCATTAAGCAGCACGATATCAAGAGCGTGGTCGAATTCGGCTGCGGCGACGGCAGCCAACTGAGCCTGATCGATTGTGCTAAGTATATAGGTTTCGATGTTTCTGCTGAGAGCGTTAAAAGGTGTCGGGAGAGGTTTGCCGGCGACGCGACGAAGAACTTCTACTTGTATAACGAGAAATGTCTCAGCGACAGCGGCGATCGTTGTGAGGCAGAGCTCGGGCTTTCCCTTGACGTAGTGTATCACCTGGTCGAGGACGACGTCTACCAGGACCATATCAAGCACCTTTTCGCTTCATCGAGGCGCTATGTGATTATATATTCCAGCTGTAAAGAGGATGACTCTGAGTACGCACATATACGGCACCGTGTTTTTAGCAGGGACGTAGAGAAGCTCAAGGGCTGGAAGTTCGTTGAGTGCGTGAAGAACAAGTATCCCATCGATCAGTTAGGGCCGCAAGCGGGATCGTTTGCTGATTTCTATATTTATCGGCAGGTATGAGCAATGCGGGACGTAAGCTATGGCCAAGAGATATAAAAAGCGCGCTGCCGCCGCCCCCGGGCCGCTCGTCTCCGTGATCGTTCCTTGTCGTGATGCCGCGGCTACCCTGGCCGGTACGATCAGCGGTTTGCTGCGGCAGCAGTATCGGCACCTGGAGATAATCCTGGTCGATGATGCTTCCGTGGATGGCACGACGCGGCTGATAAAGAGGGCTGTGGCCCGTCGGCCGCGCTTGATCAAGGGCGTTTATCTGGCTAAGTCACGTAGCGCCGGCGGCGCGCGTAACGCGGCATTGAAGAAAGCGCGCGGCGAATTCATAGCCTTTACCGATGCTGATACCGTGCCCGCGGCTGATTGGTTGAGCAGGTTGGTCGAGCTTATGCTAAGCTCAGCGGACCTGGCCGCAGCGGCCGGTTCGGTGGTGAACGGTGCGTGTTCACTGTTCGGCTGGGCGGACTATTTTCTTACCTTTTCTCAGGTGGTCCCTTCGTTGCCGCCGCGCGAGGTAAGCATTGCGGCCACAGTTAACGCTATTTATCGCCGTGCCGCGATCCAGGGCATGCGCTTTGTCGAGACGAACTTCGCGGAAGATGCTATCTTTGGCCTGCAACTTCGCAAGCGTGGCGGGCGCTTGCGCTTTCATCCCCGGGCGCGGGTGGTACACGTGCCGCAGCGAAACAGTTGGCGCGATTTTCGTGATAAGCAGCTGGTGATGGGCAACGGTTTTCATTATTCGCGTACGCGATACCCTTTTGCCAATCGCTGGCTGCTGCGACACGCCTGGCTTTTTCTCTGCTTACCGCGGCTCTGGATTATAGCCGGTCGGATGTGTCTTACACGCTATTTTCCTCTTTTTTTGTTGACCTTGCCTTTGGTAGCTGCCGGGGAAGTGCTGCGTACCTCTCAATTATTTCGGTTGTTGTGGCGGGAGCGGGGCGTGGCGAAGGGAGGCAAGAGCAGGTGATCCACATCTTTATTGGTACAAAAGCTCAGTATGTCAAGATGGCGCCTGTAATGTTGGAATTAAAGCACCGTGGCATAGAATTCAACTTGATTGATTCCGGCCAACATGCAGAGCTGACCAAATTCTATCGCCGTTTTTTTGGTTTACCGCGTCCACAGGTGGTGATGCGGCAGAGGGGTGATATAGCAGGGGTTTTGGAATTGGGCTTCTGGATGCTAAAGTGGTTTATTCAAGGTTTGTTGTGTTCGCGCAGGATAAAACGAATTCTCTTTGGCGGTCATGGCGGAGTATGTTTGATCCACGGAGATACACCCACTACCATGATCTCATGTTTTTTGGCCAAACGTTGCGGCATTGAGGTAGGTCATGTGGAAGCTGGTTTATTCACCGGCAACATTCTGGATCCAGTGCCCGAGGAATTGATTCGCCGTTGGGTAGTGAAACGGGCGGATTACCTTTATGCTACCGACGCTGACTCGGCGAAGAATCTTCAAGTGATGAAGGTAAAAGGCGAGATAGTTCGTACCAACGGTAATACCAGCATAGATGCCTTGATCTACGGTCTCGCTAAGATGCGCGGGAAGAAGCCTTCTGAGCAGGACTACTTCTTGGTGTCTTTTCATCGTGCCGAAAACGTTTTGTCGCGGGAACGTCTCAGGCAAATAGTTGCCTTTATTGAGGAACTTTGCGATCGACGAAAGGTTATTTTGTTTCTTAATCCCTTTGCGAGGAGAAAATTGACCAAAGCCGGCCTAATGGAAGGCTTGCTCAAGATACCGCGCTTGGTCCTGAAGAGCAGTGACGAACCTGATTTCTTGTCCTATTTGAGCGCCGCCCGGGCAGTGATTACAGATGGCTGTGGCATGCAAGAGGAATCAGCACATTTGGGTGTGCCGTGTTTGTTATTAAGGAAGCATACCGAAAGATCGGATGGCCTGAAGCGTAGTGTTGTTATCTCTCGTTTAGATCCGGGAATAATGAGAAAGTTCGCGGCGGATCCCGATCGATACCGTCGTCGACCGCTTAAACCGCCGAGATTTTCGCCCTCCGCACAGATTATAGATCACTTGGAGCGGGTCTTGGAGCATGGGCGAAAAAGGAGGAGGCATGAGTGATGCCGGGCGCCCAAAGGGTACAATCTATGATATTGATAAAGGAAACCATAAGGCCAAGAAGATACTTGCCGTACTCAGTGAGAACATTAAAAACCCTAAAACTTTGTCGCTACTGGATGATGGCTGTGGAGCGGGGGTCATGACCAAATGTTTTGCCGAACGGTTCGCCAAGGTTGTGGGGATCGATGTTGATCAGCGCGCGGTTGAGCATGCTAGTAAGTACAACTCACTGGTGAACATAGAGTATCGGCGGATGGATGCGGCGCATACTGACTTTTCCGATCAGTCCTTTGATGTCGTTGTCTGTAATCATGTTTACGAACATGTTTCCGATAGTGTTATGCTGATGTCGGAAATTTACAGATTACTCAAGCCAGGGGGAGTCTGCTATTTTGCCGCTGGCAATCGCTTTGTGCTTATTGAACCGCATTACAGGTTGCCAATGCTTTCTCTGCTTCCCGGCTGGTTAGCGAGCTTATATCTCAGAGCGCTCAAGAAAGAAATTTTTTTTACGGTGAAATTCTCGACATACTGGGGGTTGAAAAAACTGGTCTCTGGTTATAAGGTTGTTGACTATACGAAGAGGATCATCGCTGATCCAGGTAAGTATTTTGCCACCGAGATGGTTAGGCCCGGATCCCTTAAACAGAAGTTCATCTTGTTGGGATCAAGGCTGGCCTATTGGTTGTGTCCGACCTACGTGTGGTTATTGATAAAGGAGTGTGAAGGCGCAGAGAAGGTTAGTCGGTAGATTATTTTCTGGATCTTCCAGTTGTGGCCATACTCCGGCGAGCACGCAGGTTCAAAGTTACGACCACGGTGAGCAATATTGCAGTAAGTAGGTAGTCATGCCAAGTGGCCCACTGATAAGCTGGCCATAATTGTAGGGCCAATCCTTTCCCGCCAAGCAAACGGTCGAGTAGAATCAGAGGCCAACTGTAGTCCTCCAGTTTGTTGAAACGCAACCAAGGCACGAGCAAATGTAGGTAGCTAATAGAGAGTGATATTCCCGCTAGTCCATTGAAGATATGTTTGACTCCGCCTGGTTTTAATGAAGCCCAGCAGAAAGACAGGGGTATCAGCAACAGGGGGATGATCGGCAGCAGGTACCGATAAGTGGAATTGCATATCCAGGTGGAAGCCAGAAGTGTTGCATAGGGAACGACTAGCACCAACCAAATAAGGTAAGCTCGTTTTTTTATTCTACGTAACAAGGGCAGGCCGGCGAAAAGGAAGAGGTAGTGAGGAGCATAGGTCAGCAGTCCGTACTTCTGGTCAAAGAACATCGCCGGACCACTTACCAGGAGTAGGTTCTTTACTCGTATTAGCTGTCGGAAGTAGTGGAAATATCCCCCTGACTGCATTGAGTTGTAGGTGGCAAAGGGAGAGGCGAGGCCAAAGAGTGACTGCTGGTGGAGCATATATAGTGACAGTGCGGCCAGAAATGGCGCGCCGGTCGTCAGCAGTAATAGTGGTCGGCAGCGCCATAGCACGGTGGCCAAGCAGGCGATGAGTAGGGCGAAAACGAATAGTCGTGGATTGAGCCAGACCATCAGGGAGCAAGCCAGAAAGAGAACCGCCGCCCGGGTCGCGTCAGGAGGACCGTCTCGCAACAGCAGGAGATAGCACAAGAGGATTAGCGCTGCGCCTAGTAGGTCAGGGAATATCTGATAAAAACAGACGGCTATCGGCATACTGGCGGCGAAGAGCAGGAGCGAAGCTATCGCGTCTTTGCGCGGCAGCCGCAGGGAAGTGAGCGTGAAGAAGCCGAGCAGCAACAGCGCGGCGCTGATCAGGCACATGGTAAGTCTGGCCCCGGTCTTGCCCAGCAGTGCGAACCCCGGCAGCAGCAGTAGGGGTAGGCCGGGTTCATGCGTCGAGTATATCACAGGGGATGTAAGGTTATGAGCGCCTTGGGGCGTTAGTTCGCCTCGAACGAAAAACTCTTGATAGTCCCGGCGTTGGTAATTATTGGCGAGATTCAGGTCGCCGTCTGTGAGCATGCTCTTGGTCATCATCAGATAATGGGGCTCATCCCCCGTTATTTCGCAACGCGAAAGCCACGGTAGGAGCAGGAGCATTATCATCAAGTAGGCTAGGGCGAGAGTGATGGCCAGGCGGGGATGGCTCCAGCGTTTCCACTTGGCGTCACGCAGGAAGCGGCGCACGATAAGTGCCGTTTGCCAGGCGAGAAAACTCAGGTAGACGAAAGCGAGCAGGAGTTGGGCGTTTCGCTCAGGAAAATCGTGGGGTGGGGGCAGTTGGAGTTGTGCAAGCTGAGGCCATAGCCAAAGCGCCTGGGCGATGAGATAGGGCGGCGCGGTGTAGAGGGCCGCCTCTGATCTTGATAGCTTGCCGCTGGAAGCCAGGAACGTGGCGATTCCCGCCCAGCTGGTTAGTAAGCTTGCCAAGATTATCAATAGTAGCAGTCCGGTAGTCCGGGGAAAATATGCTTGATAGTGCGTGGCCCTGATGAAGTAGAGGATGGGCGGCAGGGAGCAGGCCGTTGCCAAGCCGGCGATGAGTAGTTGGCGCCGGGGGCCAAGGGGCAGGAATTGCTTCGCGTTTTTTCGTGGCATCAGGGGGCCTGCTGCTTGAGGTGATACTTGGCAACAGCCGCTGAATTTTCGCCAGCGCGCCGCGCTGCATGTATTATAGCATAGCGGCCGGGGTGAGGGGAGGGAAGGCGTAACGGCAACGAGGTGCCGTGGCCGAAAGCAATTGCCGCAGCGTGCCGCGCGGTTACGCGGCCAGCTTGTTTTCACCGCGTCCGCGCGTGAATGTTGTATACTGAGGAAAAGCAAAAGTATTTTGAATTTTCGAGTCACCGTCCAGGTGCGTAATCATGCTAAATATCAAAGCACTAGGCAAGGACACTCTGGCGAAGCTTGTTCTCGCCGCGATCATATTCACTGGCACGCTTAGCAGGATTTATCGCTTGGCAGAGAACTCCTTGTGGTTGGATGAGGCATCGAGTTATCACTTGGCCAAGCAGGGAGTGACGGGGGTCGTTGATATCCTTTGGCACACTTGGATAGTACATGACGCGCCGCTGTTCTTGTGGCTCACTTGTCTATTCATGAAGTTTGGTGATTCCGAGTGGGTGTTGCGCATGCCGTCGATGCTCGCGGGGGTTATCGCTATTCCGGTCCTATACTTGTTGGGGCGGGAACTGATGGATAGGGCGGTAGGTTTGCTGGCCGCGGCTTTGTTATCGATCTCAGTATTTCATATTTATTACTCACAGGAAGCTCGGGTTTACGCGCTCTTCTTTCTCCTCTCGCTGCTCAGCACCTATTATTATCTAAAACTGCTAAGAACCGAGACGAATAGAGATTGGTTCTATTATGGACTCTTCACGCTACTGCTCATGTATTCTCACTACTATTCTTTCTGGATCATTTCGGCACAGATAGCGAGCTTCCTTGTGGCGAAACTCCTGTTCGATCAGTCGCGGCGGCTGGCGCAGAGGGTGAGGAAGCTTAAGGCGATGGCGGTGACGCTCGCCGCCCTGGCAGTCTCGTTTCTTCCCTGGCTGCCGGAAGTTAAGAATTTGTCGACCGTCGGCTATGATTATCATTGCCCCTCGCTATTTTCTTATGAATATATCAGGGACATTAAATACGTACTGGCCGGGGTCAGTCCCCTGGGGTTTATATATTTCGTCCTATTTGCCTGCGGTTGTCTTTGCTTGTATAAGAAGAAAAAGAGAGCTGAGTTGTTCTACTTCCTCTTCATCCTTATCTATTCGACCGTCTTTATTAATCTCCAGTTGACCAGCGTTAAGATGTTCATGGCCACGCGCTACTTCATATTTCTCATCGCACCGTTTCTGTTGCTGGTCGCGAGCGGCGCCGTATACATGTATAGATCAATGCCCGGGCCGAGGAAGCGCATCGCCGCAGCCGTGCTCTTGTTTGTGCTCTTCGTTCAGCTGCAGGCTCTTTTCGCCTATTATCAAAATGGTTTTGTCGCTGGCATATTCGCTAAACGGGATTGGCGTCTGCTGAAAAGGGAACTGATCCAGGCTGATCACCAGCTGGTGATAGTTCCGCTGCCCTTCTTTTTCATCAAGCCGCTTGCTTACTATTTTCGCGGGGAAGAAGAACGCGTGCTATTCGCGAATATTCAAGAGCGGCACTTTGAAGACCTGCAGCGGATGATCGGCGGCTGCAACGTTGTTAATTGGTATGACCTTCAAGGCGAGATCAAGCAGAACGCGATCACGATCGTGCAGCCGCGTGACAGCGAGTATTGTTTCCGCACTATCGCGGAGTTTACGGAGGTGCTGGCGGGGCATGGTTTCAAGACGATAAGATCTGGCATGGTTGGCCGCATCAGGATAATTGAATACCGCAGGTAGCTTTGCCTGGCGCGCCGCGTCTGTATTGCCGTTGCTTAGCTAGCGGTGCATGTAGTCGCGGAGCATCGCGGTTTCCTGCCTGCTCACTCCCTTGATCGATACCAGGCACACGAGGAAGATAGCCGCGCCGCCTACTATCAGAAAGAGCAGGTTGATCTTAGCCAGACCCCAGTAGAGAAAGAACGCCATCGGTAGGGAAGCGAGCAGTGGTTTGAGCAGGTGTCCCGGCAAAGGCACTCTGGCTATCTTGTTGAATTCCCGCACATAGAGTATCAATCCTCCCAGCTCCGCGGCTAGCGTGGCGAAGGCAGCGCCGCATACGCCGTAGCTGGGGATCAAGAGGAAGTTCAAAACGAGATTGGTGATGACCTGGATAACGAGGATGGCGAGAAATCTATTTTGGCGGTCACAAGCTATCAATCCTCGCGCGTAGACATGGTTCACACCCCAGAAAACCACGCACCAGATCAAGATCTGCAAGACGATGGCGCTTGGCTGATAGTTCTTTCCATATAAAAATGCGATGATAGGAGCGGCCAGCAGGACCCCGCCTATTGCCAGGGGCACGGCCAGGATGGAGACGAGCTTTACAGTATGGTACTGCAGCTGCCTGAGTGAATTCAGTGAGCTCTTGTAGTATCTCGATATTATTGGGAAGCTTGAATCAAAAAAGGCCAGGCCCGGAGCGAAGAGCAATACGATGATCCTGCAGGCTGCGCTGTAATATCCTACCTCCTCGTCGCTGCGCATTAAGCCAAGCATGATCGTGTCTATGTTGTATATCACGTGGATCATCAGCGCGGCAGCGCCCAGGGGCGCCGCCGCGCTCAATATCTTTCTTGCCCTGCTAAGATCCAGGTTAAATTGGGGCAGGCCGTACTTCCGCCAGAGGACTACCAGGAGCAGGGCGACGGCGATGCTGTTGCCGAGGAACTGCAGGCAGGGCACAAGCAATAGCTGGTCGGGTCCCTTGACAAAGGCAAATACGAGAAAGAAGACAGAAGCGCGGGAAAGGATGCGGCTAAGGCCAATGTATTCCATCTTCTCAATGCCCTGGAACACCCATTCCAGGAGCAAGGCCGCGGGAACCATACCCAGGCCATAGAGGATAATCAGGTATTTCACCTCCCTTGGCTGATTCAGGAGCAAGGCCGCGAGCAGCAACAAGATGAAGCTGACCACGGCCAGGCACAAACGCAGGCTGATGATCTTATCCATGTGCGCTTTGACTTTGCTCCGCTGCCTGGCTATCGTGCGCGCGCCAAAAAGGGGCAAGCCCATGTCAGCAATGATCGTGAAGTATATGGCGATAGCCAGGGCGAAATTGAGCTTGCCGAAATCGCCGGCGCCCAGCACCCTTGCCAGGTAGATCAGCGTGAGGTAGGAGAAGACGACGGATATCGCTCCGCTGAAGAGAAGGGAAAGCGTATTCTTTATCAGCACATGTATAGCGTTGAATGTCTTCATGCTTTCTTCAATGGAGCGGGGGCGGCCCGAAGACCGCCCCCGCATTGAATGGAAGCGGGCCGTAAGCCGGGTTCTGTACCCGCCTTTGCCTTGCGGCTATGGCGTGGTGGTGACCATCTATCTGGGACGCCCGTTGCCGGACGCCTCGCGCGGTCTACCCGAGGGAAGGGCGGGCCGCCCTATTTCCCTCCTATTTGACCTTACTCCGGATGGGGTTTACCAAGCCAGCCGGTCACCCGGCTGCTGGTGAGCTCTTACCTCACCTTTTCACCCTTGCCGCGGCCTTGCGGCCGGTAGGCGGTTTTCTTTTCTGTAGCACTTTCCTTAGGGTTTCCCCCACTGGCCGTTAACCAGCATCTTGCCCATTGGAGCCCGGACTTTCCTCGCCCCGCGGGACGAACCCCGGGACGCGGCCACCTGGCCCACTTCCAAGGGAATAGTAGCATAATTGTTCCACGGGGGGAAGGAATTATCAAACAGTTCGCAGTTCGGAGTATGTAGGATGTGGTCAGGGGGCGGGGGTCAGTACCCGCACGCCATTCGATAGCACGACGGGGTACCTACTCAGGGCAGGTTGCTTACTGACCACTATCCATTGACCACTGTTCCCCGTAAAAGCAGCAACATACTACATCCTGCGAACGATGAACCATTAAATGACCCGCTCCTTGCCAAATAGCCGCGGGATTGGTACTATTAACATTCATGGGTAGGTGGTAGAGGGAAACGAGCTACGAGTATCGAGCTACGAGCTACGAACTAATATATGTCAAAGATCAAAGTCTTGCATTTAATCACTCGTTTGGATTTCGGCGGTGCCCAGCTTAATACGCTTTATACCGTAGAGAACCTGGATCAGCGGCGTTACGAGGTAGCGCTATTCACCGGTCGTGGCGGGGAGCTGTCTGACCGGGCGCGCAAACTCCGCGGTGTCAGGGTTGGCTTCCTGCCGTACTTGAAGCATGCCATTTCTCCATATTATGATATACAAGCTTTTTTTCGTTTGAAGCAGCTTTTTAAGGATTTGCGTCCCCATATCGTTCATACGCATAGCAGCAAAGCGGGGATTTTGGGGCGTCTTGCCGCGCGTGCCGCGGGGGTGCCGCTAGTGGTGCATACCGTTCACGGTTGGGGGATGCACCCTTTCCAATCCGCTCTGGTGCGTAAATTTTATGCTTGGTTAGAAAGATTTGTAGCACGGCGGAGTGACGCACTTGTCGCTGTAGCTCGCGAGAATATAGAATATGGGCTTTCTCTGGGCATTGGTGCGGCCGGAGACTATACACTTATTCGCAGCGGCATCGGTCGTGACGAGTATCGGACAAAAACGCCGTTCAAGCCGGAACAGTTGGGCTTCCCTCGGGGGTGTAAGCTGGTGGGGATGGTTGGGCCCTTGAAGCAGCAGAAGGCGCCGTTGGATTTTGTGCGTTTGGCGGCCAGGGTTATCGCGAAAAATGCTGATTGTGGTTTTGTCCTGGCAGGTGATGGGCGGATGCGGCCGCGGATAGAAAAACTGGTTCGCAAACTTGGCATGAGCGAACGTTTTCTGCTGTTGGGCTGGAGCCGTGACGTGCCGCGTATCTTGCCGGCGCTTTCCGTATTCGTGCTTACCTCTCGCTGGGAGGGTCTGCCGCGTAGTTTGTTGCAGGCGCTGGGCGCAGGAGTGCCGGCGGTGGTAACGGCGGTTAACGGTATTCCGGAGGTGATTAAAAACGGCGCCAACGGCTATCTTTATCAGCCGGGCGATATCTCCGGTATGTCCCGTGCTGTTGCCAAGCTGTTAGCGGCTGATAAGTTGCGTCGTAGGCTGGGACGTGAGGCGAGGAAGACACTAACGCGTGAGTTTGATATTGACGAGATGGTGCGGCGGATTGATGGGCTGTATCAGAAACTGTTAAATACTAAAAGAGGGATACGGTAGACAGCATACAGTATACGGGGTGCGTTTTGTGTCCCAGTCTACCGTTTGTCGTATTCCGTCTACTAGCTATGTTGATGATAAGGTTATCGCTAATCATAGTACTACTGATCGTGCCCTTGCTCCCGGAAAAGACGGTGGCGGCCTGGGCCTTAAAGGACTATCTTCTATCACTGTGTGCCGCTGGGGTACTGTTTGGATTATATTTGGCGATTCGCCGGGGCCGTGGATGTTCCCTGCGGAGTCCATTTGGTTGGCCGCTTGCTCTGTTGCTCGTTTGGGCGGGGCTTTCACTGTTTTGGTCTGTTGCGCGTTTCAACGGTTTAATAGAATTTTTGCGCTTGGTAGGCGCGGCGGTCTTTTTTTATGGGGCGTTGTATATTTCTCGTTCGAAAGCCGGGGGCGTAGCACGCAGAACGCAAAGCCGTGTTCTCGCCGCGGACTGGTTGCTGCCATCGCTTGGTGTAGGCGCATTGGCAGCGTCGGCGCTGGGCCTTTGGCAGGTTAGCGGGGGGGGCTTGCGGCGTGCGGAAGGTGTTTTTACTAATTCAAATCACCTGGCTTCTTATCTTGGCATGATAATCCTGTTCCTGTTGCCGTTTGTCTCATCGTATGTTTTTGCCGGGCGAAGAGCGGACGAGAGGAAGCAAGGGCCGAATGCCTTTTTCTATGTATCTTTTATCGCCATAATTTTTACCGCCTGGGGGGCGACCCAATCACGTGGCGCTTTGTTGGCCTGCTTGATTACGTTATCGCTGTTGATCTTTTACTATTCTCCGGAACTCTCCGCGTATTACCAGCGCCGCCGGGCCGTTTGCCTGGCTACTGTGTTTGGGTTTGTTCTGGCGGTGGCTTGTATTAGCTGGCCGATATTGAAAAGGCTTCAGCACATTGAGGCTGACCATCTTTCTCACGCCAGGCTCTTTATCTGGTCTGCCGCCATAAAAATGGGACTGGCGCATCCTTGCCAGGGAGTAGGGTTGGGAGCTTTTCGTGATTTTTATCCGGCGTTCAAAGAGCCGCTTCTCTGGGCTAATAATGCCCGCTACGCGCATTCAGAATATCTGCATGTTTGGAACGAGCTGGGGATAGTCGGCTTGGGCGTCTGGCTGGCGTTGATCGTGGCTCTGGTTCAAGTGCTTGTATTACTCAACGCGCGCGGTGAGCGGGCGTTGGCCGGTGGCCTGGGAGCGGCCGGGGCAGTCGTGCTTTTGCAGGCGTTGGTGGATTTTAATTTACATTCCAGCGGTATATTGTTCGTGTTTCCTATTCTTGCGGGATTATCGGCCGGACGGCTTGACGCGGGACACGGGACACGGGACACGGGACACGGGACAACCATGAGGTGCGTGCTGCTTGTTTTTTCCGTAGTATTACTATTTGTCGCTTCCCGCCACTACCTGGCCACGCGTGATCACTTACGCGGACACGAACTCCTCGAGGCAGGGCGGATACCGGCTGCTTTGCGGCATTTTGAACGGGCAACGGTTCATCCCTTTATGGCTGGCGCCTGGAACAGCGCCGGGAACTGCTGGTACATACTAGCCGCTGAAGACGAACTCGTTCTGGCCAGAGCGGAGGGCGGTTTTCGCCGGGCCATTTCCCTGGAGCCACGGCAGTTGCTCTATCTTGAGAACTATCATTATTTTCTTGATGAGCAGGGGCGGTATCAAGCGGCTCTGGCTCAATTGCGCCGCGCTGGCGAACTTGCTCCGCTTAATCCCCTGTTGCATAACAAGCTTGCCGAGCATCTGCTAAAGCGTTCTTTGCCGGAGGAAGCCCTTAGACATCTCAAGCAAGCCTTGAAAATAGAGCCGTTCTTTACTGAGGCCTATAGGAATGCTATCAAGGCTTGTGATGCGCTGGGTATGGTGTCAGCGGCAGATGAGTATCGCCAGCAGCTTGCTGAGATAGAAGCGGGCGGCAAGAATTCTGAATTATGAATTATGAATGCTGAATTGCGAATTCCGAAGAGTACACAGTACACGGGACACGGGATACAGGACACCGGGGGCTGAATAAGGAATTCAAAATTAAAAATTCAAAATTTGCGGCTAAATACTAGCTTTACGCTATACGCTATACGCTGTACGAGACTAGTCCCGAGCTACTAGCTACGAGGTAACCCTATGAGCAGAAAAATATTTTGCATACTAATATCCTGGTGGCTAGTAGTCCCCCTTCACGCCAAGGTCCATCGCATCGTAGTCTTGCACACTAACGATTTGCATGCCCATCTCGCCGCGAGTGGAAGGTCAGCAGGTGCGGCGGCCATTGCCGGTTATTTCAAGCAGGTGCGGGCCGAGGAGCGGAACGTTTTGGTGCTGGACGCTGGGGACTATCTACAGGGGCCGCCGATATCGGCCGCTACCAAAGGCAGGGCCGTTTTTGAAGTAATGGATCTTATGGGTTATTCATCCTTGACGCTTGGTAACCACGAATTTGACTATGGCGCTGAGTCTTTACAGCAAGGCATAGATCTGCTTGAGGAGACTCCCATCATTAGTTGCAATGTTCTCTATCAGGGGAAGCCATTGCTGCCTCCTTCTTTTATTATTTCTATCGGTGAGCTGAAAGTGGCGGTTGTGGGGGGATTGGGTGGTGGTCTTTATCATAGTATCAGCGCCAAGTGTATAGCGGGGTTTGAGTTTTTACCGTTGGCCGCGGAAATACAGCGTCAGGCGACGCGGTTGAATGAGAAAGCGGACTTAGTCATTGCCATTACGCACCAGGGTTTTGATCGGGACTTGGAAATGGCCGAGCGTGTTCGGGGGATCGATGTCATCATTGGCGGACACGATCACGGCTGGCACGATTCGGCTAAAATGGTGGGTGTGATCAAGGATGCGGCCGCGGGGGAAAAGGACCGGCGGCAGACAGTGGTCGCTTCCGCCGCGCCTTATGGCAAAGCCGTGGGCCGATTGGAGCTTTTCTACGATGACGAAACGGACAAGCTGGTGGATTTTAAATTCCGCCTGGTGACTGCCGCCGAGCTGGCTGAGGTAGCGCCGCTTGGAAAGGTGGCCGAGAAGATCGAGGAGGTAGAGCGCTCTCTGGAACAGCGTTTTGGCAGGAAGCTGGCAACGGTGCTTGAGCCCTTGAACCGAAAGGGCTGGGAAAAGCCGGTGGGTAGTTTGGTGGCCGATGGCCTGGCCTGGGCAGTGGGCGCCGAGATAGGTTTGACCAACACCGGCGGTTTGCGGGACGATCTGCCAGCGGGGGAGATAACCGTGGCGGACATCTGGAAGGTCATACCTTTTGACAATACGATTTGCACTTTTAACGTGACCGGTAAGCAATTGATAAATATACTTGAAAGATATGCCTCGCGACGCAGCGGCGCGCTGCAGGTTTCCGGGCTCTCCCATCAGTTGTACTTTTCAAATAGGGGCCGGGCGAAAATAGGGGAATGTTCGCTTGCGTTGCAGCGCAGCTATCGGGTGAGTACTACCGACTATGTCTGCCAACAGATAGAGAAAAGGCTGGGTGAAAAACTGGACTACCTGGATACCGGTAGGGATTGGCGGGTGGCGCTGGAGGAGTATGTCACGCATCTGGGGGTGGTTGAGAAGCCCGAGACGGGGAGGATTAAGTATGTGGAGAAGGAATTAAAAATTAAAAAGTAAAAAGAAAAAAGAAAGAATTATGAGTTATGAATTCTGAATGCTGAAAAGGTAGACGGTAGACAGTATATGGTATACGGAGGGCTGACCTGGAAAGCAACGTTAGCGACTAGAGACCAGCGACTGGCGACAAAAAAGCCCGCAGGGCAAGATCCTGTGTTATTATTAGGAAGGTATTTTTCAAACACTATTCAGGAGCAAAATGACCAGACCAGACGGTAGAAAAATAGATCAGCTGCGCAAGGTAGAAATAATCCCCGACTATATTAGTAGTGCTCCCGGTTCTGTGCTTTTTTCTATGGGTGATACTCGGGTGATATGTACTGCTACTGTTTCGACGGATATACCGAGATGGCGACGCGGCCAGGGGGCGGGATGGCTAACCGCTGAATACAGTATGTTGCCTCGATCTTCGCCGGAAAGGATCCAGCGGGAGCGGGGGCGGGTGGGCGGCCGCACCCAGGAGATCCAGCGGCTGATCGGGCGCAGCCTGCGCGCGATCATAGACCTTAAGGCACTGGGTGAGCGCACGATCACGGTGGATTGCGATGTCATCCAGGCTGACGGCGGTACGCGTTGCGCTTCGATAACCGGTGGGTGTATTGCTTTGCACCGTACCGTGCGCCGCTTGATACAGGAGACGGTTTTAGCGGACGATCCCCTGCGTGGGTACGTGGCCGCGATATCGGCAGGCGTGTGCGGCGGGGAGGCAGTCCTCGACCTTCCCTATGTTGAGGATTCAACGGCCGAAGTAGACCTCAATGTAGTGATGACCGATAAGGGCAAGATGGTGGAGGTGCAGGGCACGGCGGAAGGAGAGCCCTTTAGCAAGCAGACGCTGGATGATCTGCTGGGGTTGGCGGAGCGGGGGATTTCTGAGTTGATTGAAATACAAAAGAAGGCAGTAGGTTAGTATCTCGTATTTGGCTCCCAACCCTGAGCTTTGTCGAAGGGCTGGTATCTAGTCAGACAAGGCAAATAGCGCGATAAGCAGAGTTTGTCGTTTCGAGCTACGAGCTGCGAGCTACGAGCTACGGAGTAATGATCTTAATACTAGCTACAAAAAACAAAGACAAGATCCGTGAAATAACCTCCGAACTCACCGACTTCGACTTGGAGATAAAGTCTGCGTTTGATTACCCCGGCGTACCCGAGGTGGAGGAGGATGCGGACAGCTTTGAAGGCAATGCTCTCAAAAAAGCACGGGCCGTTGCCGAGGCGACGGGTGAGTTGGTTTTGGCCGATGATAGCGGGCTGGAAGTGGACGCCTTGGACGGCCGGCCGGGAGTGCATTCCGCGCGTTACGCGGGAGAGCATGGGGATTACCTGGCTAACAACCGCAAGCTATTGGAGGAATTGCAGGGGGTACCGTCGCAGGATAGGCAGGCGCGTTTCCGTTGTGTGATAGCTGTCGGCCCCTTGTCAGGGGAGTTCTGTACGGTGGAAGGAACGGTGGAGGGAAGTATTCTGGAAGAAGCGAGAGGCGAGAACGGGTTTGGTTATGATCCGGTATTTTTCTATCCGGAAAGGGGCGTGACGTTTGCCGAAATGTCAACAGCGGATAAAAATGCTGTCAGCCATCGAGGTGCGGCGGTGAGGGAAGCGCGGGAGTTGTTGAAAAAGCATTTATCAGCGCGGCAAGGATAACCTTAAGCAAAGGAGGATTAGGATGTACACCGATTTCAACGCTGTAGACCCGGCGATGGGTGGCGGAATTGCTGTCGCCCAAATTATGTTTTTTATAGTTGTGTATGTTGTTATGGCATTTTGTTTGCAGCTCATCGCTAAAAAAACCAGTATAGCTAATGCGTGGTTAGCGTGGATTCCCATCGCTAATGTTGTCCTGATGCTGCGAATTGCCAGAAAACCTATTTGGTGGATCATCCTCTGTCTCATTCCCTTGGTGAATATTATTATTATGATCGTTATCTGGATGGCTATCTGCGAAGCGCGCGGGAAAAACAAATGGTTCGGGCTGGTGATGGTTGTGCCTTTTGCTAATCTTATTTTGCCCATCTACCTGGCTGTTGCCAAGTAGCTGGAGAACAGTAGAGCAGTAGATCGCCCCGCTTTCACATCGAATGGATGGAAGCGGGGCTTTGCGATTCGCGTCGCGAATCGCCGGGGCGTGGCGCAGTTTGGTTAGCGCGCCTGCTTTGGGAGCAGGAAGTCGCCAGTTCGAATCTGGCCGCCCCGACCAGATAAAACCCCCTAGGGATATTTCCCTGGGGGGTTTTAATATAAACGGGCAGATTCGAACTAAAGGGGGTATGGGGGAAAGAATATCCCCCATGATAGGAGGGGGTGACAGCGAAGGCATCGGAATTTATCGAAATGCCGAAGCCCCATAGGGGGAATCTTCCCCTTGTGGGGAGAAGCGAAGCGAACGAAGTGAACCTTCGCGACGACGTGAGTATCTTGCCGCCCCGACCAGAAAAAGAGCCGTTCGCTATAGCGAACGGCTCTTTTTCAGAGCCCCGCCGTCTGCCTGTCGGTAGACAGGCTGGCGGGGCGGTCTCCTGATCTCCTGTCTACTGTTCCGGTTTTGCAGCTATTTTTTGGTCGTCCCTACCTACTATTTACTACCTACTACCTACCCCTTAATGTTTCAGCTCACCTCCGCCTTCTCCCTCGGTGTCACCGGGATCTCGGTCAGACCGCGCTCGCGCATTACCAGATGCAGTTGGTGTTGCAGTATCGGTATGTCCTCGGCCAGGCGGCGTAACTCTTTGCCCGGGATCTTGAGTGTCTCTACCTTGGAGGATGAGGCTACTACCGAAGCGTTGCGTTTGTCGGTATAACCCATGGCCACATTCTCGCCGAAAAAATCACCGCGTTGCAGCACGATGTGCAGGGCCTCTTTGCCCTTGGCATCTTTCTTTATGACGTCTACCTGCCCCTTGGTAATTATATAAAAATCGTCAGTTTTTCCGTTCTGGCGGACTATGTAATCATTTTGTTCGTACACCTGTTGTTTGGCCAGCAGGCTAATTTCGTGTTTGGCGTGGGGATTGAGGTTGCGGAAGATCTTAACCTCGGAGATGATCGGGCGGCTGAGCCAGATCCGCTCGAATTTCTCCCTAAGTCCATTGGCCTCCACGAATTCCAGGAAAAGGTCCCCCGGTAGCTTGAAGAGCACAGAAGCGGAATGGGTGCGTACGGTGGCGTTGCGCTTAGCGCCGCGGATGATGGACATCTCACCGAAAAAATCGCCCGCTTCCAGCATCGCCAGTATGGCCGGCGGGTCCTGGGAAGGATCCAGTACCTGCTGACTACCACCCAAGACGAAATAAAATGCATCACCTTCTTGTCCCTGTTGTATTATTTCTGTATCCGGCGGTAATTCCTCCAGGCTTCCCTGGGCCAGCAATATATTCATCCAGGTATGGTCCGAGATCTCGAGCAGCTTAAGGGCGTTAAGCAGTTTCATCAGCAGGGACTGCGGTAGATTTTTAGCTGGCAGGTAGGTTTTGCACCATCCCGGTGTAGCTACCTGATAGCGCTTATCCTCTACTTTGTCGGGGTTGACATGGCAGAAAAGAAAGTCGGTGGCTTTGTTTTTTTTCATCATCTCTTCATAATCCGCTGGGATGCCGTGGATGGGAGGCCCGCCGCCGTCTATCATCGCCAGGGACTCATCGCCGCGTACCAGGTTCATCATTCGTTTATGGTGTTCGGTGCTGATCACTCCTGCTGCTTTCATCTCGTCCAGTCCCTGGAAATTATGTGTGTCGCCTGAGTGCAGCAGTGTCTTGACTTCACCGTTGGATCCCTTGACGCTTACCCGGAAGCCGATAGTGGGAATGCTATGTACTGTATAGAAGAATTCCCAGCGCGCGCCATACATGCTGTAGCTTTTGCCGGGGATCACCTCGGTAAAGGAGAGGTAATTGCGTATTTGGTCAATGGTTTCACCCAGGATGTTGGCTATTTTGATCAGCATACTTTCATAGATCTCTCGGGTGGAAATGATGTTTACCGTTTGTTCGGAGAGGATCATATCAACCAGGGTGCAGTGGTCATCGTGTACATGGGTGAGGATCACGCCGCGGATATCTGATTTGGGGATCCCCAAACGTCGCAGGTAGGCGGAGGTGCCTACGGGACCGTCCACCAGAAACCCGTTATAGTTGACCCAGATAACCATGCCGGTGGTGGGGCCGGAGGGGTCAAAGCCGGAATAGCTGCCCAGTAGCTTCACCCGTAGCACTTGGGGTAACTCAAGCTCATCGGACGGCTTGGCCAACAGCGGCAACTGTTCACCGGAGAAATTAAGGTCTATTTTTTCCTGCTTGGTTCCGGAGAGCACTTTAAAACGATTGTCTCCCTCGCGCCAGACCATATCCTTTGATGCGGGGAAGAGCGGCACTCCGGCGATCCCGTCCTCCGGAAAAGGTAAAAACTCAAACAACTCGTCTACTTGCAGGATCTTTCCATCGCGTTTCAGGGCCATGTGGTCCATGATCGCGGCCAGGGTCTCTATCCGCGTGCGGGAAAGTTTCCATCTTTTCATCTCTTCGCGGCGAGGTCCGAGTAGTGTAATGCGCAGGACTTCTTTGATGCGGTCGCACATCTCTTTTGTGCCGATGATGCGGAAGCGGCGCTGCTGTGCGTATCCCTGCTCAACGAAAAGAAACCAGTAGCAGAGAAATTCCAGGGCTACCTGTGAGACGCCGTTTACATAGGAGATGTCCGGTAGGATGCCGGTCTCTGGCACCTTCTTTTTGGCAAGCAGAACGAATTTTAGTATTTCCGGGGGCGAAGCGAAAAGCGCGCTCTTGCCTTCGCTTTCAAGGTGGTAACAACCGGGGACGATCTGACTGATCTCCATAACGCCTCCTTTCCTCTCTCTACTCCGCTCTTTCGAGAAACGGGGCAGAAGGCTGTTGGGTTTTCGAGCCTACTACGTATGTCTCGGCTCTTCCACTAATTGTAACAAGGGGTTTTCGTTTGTAAACCCCTGGAGGCTATTTTTTTACGGCATGACAAGACGGCGGACAAGCAGGACAGGTTGTCGAGCGTTAAGCAGCGTGTGACATTGGATGTTTAGACGTTTGACGCTTTTTGCAAACCGAGCTACAAGCTACGAACTACGAGCTACGAAGGATTCCCCCCCTGACCATTACTATTTCTTCCCTATAAACTCCTCGTAGATGTAATCCGGGACTGCTATGCCTGATGCGAAAGTCTGCCAATCGCCGGCTCCCCAGGACAGGCCACTGGCTTTTACCTTGATGCTGCCGACTATTAACCCTGGTACCCATAAGAAGCTGTTGGGTTCTTCCCCCTGGGCGGTAGTGTCGAAAGCAAAGAAATCCGCGTTGGATTTTTTGCGCCCACTTTTCTGGATGACGGTGAGCTTTATGTTTTGCGCTTCTTCCAGGCTATTCATCTTAGCGGCATATGTATATACCCCGGTGTATTTTGGTTCGTAGTCAGGTTGTACTGTTACCCCCTGGTCACCGAGAAATCTTTTAATGTCATCGTCATAATAGCTGGCGCAGACGAACGCGACTTTGTAGCAGTCTATCGTCAGGTCAATGCGTCCCTTAGCGTACCAGCAGTAGCCCATCCACTGCCAAAGGTCTCTTTTTTCCAAGCCGTATTGGTCAGAAACGAACATTGCCCGCCTTAGTTCGGCGATGGCCAGGTCATAATTTTTCTGTCCGACCAACGCCTTGGCTTTTTCCGTTTGTTGTTTAAGGAATTTAAATTCATCGGCGAGGAGCGTTGTGGAGAAAAACAATGATAGTAACATGATAATGCAGGATATTTTTTTAAGCATGTTTCTCCTTTCCTGTTTCTGATATGATAATATATTAGGCGAAGGTTTAAAAGATTAAAAGTTTAGAAGGTTTAAGAAGGTTAAAGGGATCAGGGGTCGGTGGTCGGGGGTCAGTAAGCAGGATACAGAATACCGGAAACAGGATACCGGACACGAGACACGGGGCTCGTGACGCGGGACACAGCACAATGGCATACGACGCACCTATATTACATGGTAATCCGGAAGAGCCTTCTTTGGTTACGGCGGCGGAGAATGTTCGCTTGGAGCGGGAAAAAGGGCGTAAAAAGGTTAAATATCCGGCCGCTTGCCTGCTTGTTTTTGACCCTACCAGTGTCAAGATCCTGGGTCGTGAACGGAAGCTGGAAAAGATAGCCAAGGTTCTTAATGACCTGTACCGTTTTCGCCAGGGCGGAGTGCAGTTGGCGGTTACTGCTACCGGGATCGGCGCGCCCGCGGCGGTGGCGGTGCTTGAAGAGCTTATCGCGTGTGGCATTACTCATTTTATTGCCGTGGGTACCGCAGGCGCTTTACAGCGTAAGATGAAAATAGGCGAGGCGGTGGTTTGTACGCACGCCGTGCGTGAGGAGGGCACTTCTTATCATTACGCGGCGCCGGCCAAGCATGCCTATGCTGATCCGGGTCTGACCAACGATTTGGCCGGCGTCTTGGCTAAGAAAAAGATCGCCTTTCGGCGCGGTGTCTCCTGGACCACTGACGCGCCTTATCGTGAGACTAGGAGCAAGGTGCGGCACTACCGCAAAGAGGGTGTACTGGCTGTGGAGATGGAGGCGTCGGCGCTCTACACCGTTGCCGAGGTGAGGCAGGTAAAGCTCGCTTCTTGTTTTCTTATCAGCGATTCTTTGGCTGATTTGAAATGGGAACCGGGATTTGATAAGAAGGAATTGAAGACAGCCTGGGCACCGTTGTTGCTTGCGGCGGCGGATACGTTGGCCGCGAGCATAAAGGGAGGTTAACCACAACGACATGACGTTAACGACTTTTTTGGGTAACGGCACTTACCACGACGACACGACGCTAACGACTTTTTTGGATAATGGCATAAGACGGTAAAAACAGTCGCCTTGTCACACCCGCGAAGGCGGGTGTCCAGGTCGAATTGGATTCCCGCTTTCTACTTCGCTCTACGAGCTACGAAGGACAAGTCTGCGGGAATGACAGGCAATAGCGTTGCTTGTCTCGCCGAAACGAAACGAAGGCGGATGGCGCTGTGGTGAAAAAGGTTCTAACTGCTGCGGTACGATGCTGGTGTTTGGGAAAAGAAAACGTCGTGTCGTCGTGGTGAAAAGGACGTTAGCCGTTATGGTGTGCGTTGGTGTTAGAAAGGAAAAACGTTGCCCGTC
>JAUXIB010000128.1 GCA_030621225.1 candidate division FCPU426 bacterium | reverse complement strand
AAAAGGGGTGAAATAAGGAGCATGATATAAGGAGCATGATATGTTGAAGGTTTACAATACCCTGAAGGGTCAGAAGGAAAAGTTTGAGCCGGTGAAAGAGGGCGTAGTGGGTATCTACGTCTGTGGTCCTACCGTCTATGACCACAGTCACATCGGGCACTTGCGTCCGTTGGTTGTATATGACGCCATTAAGCGGTACTTTCAGTATCTCGGCTACCAGGTCACGATGGTGGTGAATATTACCGACGTGGATGACAAGATGATCAAGCGGGCCAATGAATCCGACCGGGAGATCAAGCAACTGGCGGAGGAGTATACCGCGGAATATCTGGATCTCTCCGCTAAGCTCGGCGTGCTTCCGGCGGAACATTACCCGCGGGCCACCGGGCACATCGCCGAGATGATCGTTTTGATCGATAAGCTGATCAAGAAAGGGATCGCCTACCAGGGTGGCGGGGATGTTTATTTTTCCGTTAATGATTTCGTGGGGTACGGTAAGCTGTCCCGGCGCTCTCCGGAGGAGTTGATGGAGGGGGTGAGAGTAGAAGCGGGGGACGGCAAGCGTAACCCGCTGGATTTTGCGCTATGGAAAGGGGCAAAGGAAGGCGAGCCTAAGTGGGACAGTCCCTGGGGCGCGGGAAGGCCGGGCTGGCATATAGAGTGTTCGGCGATGTCCACTAAATATCTGGGAGAGCATTTTGACATTCATGGAGGGGCGCTCGATCTGATCTTTCCCCACCACGAGAATGAGATCGCGCAATCTGAAGCCGCGACGGGGAAGGGATTCGCTAAGTATTGGCTGCATAACGGTTTTATTACGCGCGCCGGCCAGAAAATGTCTAAGTCGTTGGGGAACTTTATTACGGCGAACGAGGTGTTAGATAAGTATCCGCCGGAAGTGGTGCGGCTCTGGTTCCTGTCGCATCATTATAGAAGCCCGCTTGATTATTCCGAGCAGGGGTTGACTGCTACGCGCGAGGCTTATAACCGGCTGGATGAATTTCGCGTGATCATGACTAAAGCGCTTGGCGTAGCCGGCGGCAAGACGGAGGATGTGAAACCGGAGTACAGTGGAGAACGCCAGGAACTGCAAGCGGAGTTTCGCGAGGCGATGGATAATGATTTCAATACTGCCGGAGCCATAGGTGTTCTCTTCGAATTAGTAAAGCACGGTAATATCTTTTTGAAAGAGGCGGCAAAGAAGGATGGGCTGGAGGCGTCGGCTGCGGTGACGATAGCCGAATATCTTGGCTTGTTCGGCGAGATCAGCGCACTGTTAGGATTGTTCGTGGAGCGGCAGGAGTTGTCCGAGGAAGTACAGGCCAGGGTTGCAGCGCGGCAAGAATGCCGTGCGAACAAGGACTGGACCGCGGCGGATAAAATAAGAGATGAGCTGGCGGAGCAGGGAATAGTGATAGAAGATAATCCTTTATTGGGAACGGTGGCGAGGAAGGCAGTATAACCTTTGATACCAGGTGGTCAGTGGTCAGTGGGCGGTGGTCGGTGAAAGGTCTGTTGCTGATCCCTGACCCCTGTTCCCTGACCACTGTCTTTAATGAAAATATACGGTAGAAACTCAGTCTATGAGGTGTTGAAAATGGCCCGCCGCCCTGTCCATATTTTATATATGGTCCATGGCAGTAAGGGCGGGAAGTTCACCGCGATCCGCGCGATGGCGGAGGCTAGGAAAATCGAGGTGCGTTGGCAGGAGAAGAAAAAGTTGGATTTTCTTGCCGGGAACCAGAATCACCAGGGAGTGCTGGCTATTGTCGGCGAAGGGAAGACTAAGCTTTCGCTGACCGAGCTGGTTTTCAAGGGTCAAATGGGAGATAAGCTGGGTCTGGTGGCGCTACTGGACTGCGTGCAGGACCCGCGCAATCTGGGCGCGGTGGTGCGTACGGCGGCGGCGGTAGAAGCGGACGGTGTGGTCATCCCGCGCAACCGGTCCGCTTCGTTATCCGAGGGAGCGACCAAGGTGGCCTCCGGCGGTGAGGAGCACGTGGATGTGGTGCAGGTCACGAATATAGCGGACGCCCTGGAAATGTTTAAGGCGGCCGGCTACTGGGTGTACGGCGCGGAAGGAAGCGCGGAGAAGAGTTATACGGAAGTGGATTATGAGCGTAACCTGGTGCTGGTGTTTGGTGGGGAGGAAAAGGGCATCAGGCCGCTGGTGCAAAAAAAATGCGATGAGTTGATAAGTATTCCTATTTCCCCGAATGTAGAGTCACTTAATGTTTCTGTGGCCGCGGCGCTGGTGATGTTTGAGGCGCGGAAACAGAGAGAAGCCGCGTTGCGGGAGGGGTAGCTGGCTTAGCATTTTGATCGTTTTTTGAAAAGATCGTGCTCTTTGAGCGAGGTGCAAGCAGAAATAATTATTGCGAAAATTAACGAAATCAGGTAAAGTTTCCGTGCTATAATTGTAAGAATACATGGAGGAATAAAAATGCCTAAAACAGCTCCAGAAGCAGCCCCGGAAGTGAACCTGGGGGATAATGTAATCTCCCTGTTTAAGGATGGTCCTCAGTTTATCCACATCAAGGAACCCAACGAGGATGATGCGGCGGACAACACTGTCAGCGAGTCTGTATCTGAATACATATTGGGTATTATCGAGAAGGCCAAGGAAGAGGGCAAGAACGAAATAATCAAGGCTCTTGTCAGCGAGGCTATCAAGCAAACAGAGGAATACATCCAGTTGGCTTCTAAGATAGCTGACCTAATACGGCAAAAGATAGAGGAGCAAATGCCCGAGGTCAACCTGAAGCAGGTTAGGGCGCGATTTGATTTCGGGGATAAGGTTATTAGGTTGTTTTTCATGATAGAAGCAGCAGACAACAACCTATTGATGCCTCTTCATGGGTTTATGCGAGAGATTAGGACTAACGTACTATCAAGCAAGGGGTATTTCTCTGATATTAAATTGCTGAATTCCTTCGAAAAGGATATAGATTTCTCTTCTGTGCGCAGCGATTTCCCTTTTGAGCGGGTAGAAGCTACTCCCACGACCGATAATGTCTAATGAAACTCAACACGTTCAACAAGCCCGCCACAACATATCATTCCTAAGCACCATAGTTTCCGACACATCTAATCGAGATTGGATAGCTACAGTATGTTTTTATTCTGCTGTCCATCTAATTGAAGCGGTGGTGTACAGAATTGGATTCATTAATTACAATGGCAAAACGTACCAGTTTAAGGACTCCAACAGGCTAGATACTGAGAAGATGATTGGCTTGCGCTTGTCTCCGCATGATAAGCGACAGATTGCGCTAGACCATCTAGACGGCAATGTTGCAGACCACTATAAATCTATGAGGGAGTTATGCGACAATGGAAGATATCACTGTAACATGCCTGCGCATAACGAGGCTAAAGCTTGTGTGGAGGAGCATTTGTCGTCCTTAATAGCGTGGGTGAGTAGTAAGCTAGGCATCACAATCGAGTTTGACTTGGTGTATCCTGACATATCGGAGCCCAGCGGGGACGGAGGAGAGGAAACTACCGCGGAGACCTCTTGATAATGAGGAAGGGACCGTGAGGAAGGGACCGCGTCTAGAATTGTGATGTTTTAAGCGAGCTGAAAGGCTTGCTTTTTTGTTTGAGTGACTTGCTGCGGGGAGGTTCGCCAATCATAATTTGAAAGGAGCTATTTGCCCCCGGCACGCTCTTTTTCTTTCCCCGCCTGATGGTCTCACAACTGGAGCAGATCATCGCTGTAGGCTAATCAGAAAACATATAGATATTGCCATATTGATGTGCGATAATCAATCCGCTATGAAAAACAATCAGAAACAGAGCGTTTTTTTTATAAGTTTGATGCTTGCAATAGTCGTGTCAGGTTGTCTTTTTACGCCTGAGTTATTCGGCGAGAAAACAACGCGTATTGCGGTAATGAACCTGGGCGTGATGGGAGAGGTTAAGAAAGACACCGGCAGGATCATAGCCGAAATTATAAGGGGAAGTCTCGGAGAATTCGAAAGCTTTGAGGTCATCAACCGGGAGAACATGCGTGCCCTGCTTGGTGAAAAGAAATTCCAGCAGAGTGGAGCCTGTGACGACGCCAGTTGCCTGGTGGAAATGGGTAACGCTCTGGGCGTGGAAAAGCTGGTGGTGGGCAGCCTAGGAAAAATGGGCAAGAAGTACATTCTTACTCTAAAGCTGGTTGATTTGGGCAGCACGAAGCAGGAAAACATCGTTACTAGGGAGCATAGCGGGGCGATTGAAACGCTGACGGATATTGCCAAGGAAGCGGCGTATCAACTTGCGGAGGAACCAAAGAGAAGAGGGGGTGTGGTTTCGGAAAAAGGGGAGAAAGTCAAGTATGGCGGCATAAGTATTACCAGCACCCCGCCGGGCGCTCAGGTATATGTTGACGGTGATGACGCGGGTAAAACTCCCGCTAGTATGAGCAAGGTGGAAGTCGGCGAAAAGACCGTACTATTATCGAAGTCGGGTTATGCGGATTTCACCACGAGTGTTATCATCAAGCAAGGCGTTACAGAGAAGATAAAAGCGAGACTGGCCAGACAGACCGGCAAGATAAAATTCAAGGTAAAGCCCTATGGCAGTGTGGTCTATATTAACGGTGCACCGAAGATCAAAGTTGATAAAGATGAGACGATCATGCCGTTGAGAGTGGGTGAATACAGCGTAAAGATCGAAAAGAAGAGCTATAAGAGCGTAACACGAAAGGTGCGTGTTCAATATAACGCGATGGCGGAGGTGAACGTTGCGTTGGTGGAGGTGGACGGCGCGGTATTCGTGTCGAGCACGCCTTCGGGCGCGTCCGTATATTTGGACGGCGCGGAGATTGGCGTTTCCCCTGTTAAAAAAGCAAACGTGAGCAGTGGATTGCACAAGATACGGGTGAAGAAGGCCGGTTACAGGACGTATGAAAAAGAGATCACGGTTTATCCCAACAAGACGAAAACGCTGGCCGCCGTTTTAACTGCGGTTCCTAAAGATCAAGTGCTGGCAATTGTTGATTCCAATGGCATGGTCCTGATCCCCGCCGGAGAGTTTGCCATGGGAGGCAGCGACGGGCAGGACGATGAAAAGCCGAGTTGCAGGGTCTATCTGAACGCTTATTATATAGACAAGTACGAGGTGACCAACGCTCAATACAGGAAGTTCATGAAGGCGACAGGGCGTAAAGAGCCTAGGTATTGGAATGATAGTAAATACAACAAGTCGAGCCATCCGGTAGTGGGAGTAAGTTGGCATGACGCTGTAGCCTACGCCAAATGGGCAGGCAAGCGATTGCCAACCGAGGCGGAGTGGGAAAAAGCGGCACGTGGGACGGATGGCAGGAAATATCCGTGGGGGAACAGTTGGGACGGTAGCAAGCTAAACTTTGCTGATAAGAATACAAGTTATAGTTGGCGCGATAAGACTGTGGACGATGGTTATCAGTACGCCGCTCCAGTAGGAAGCTACGAGGATGGGAAAAGCCCGTACGGTTGTTACGACATGAGTGGAAACGTATGGGAGTGGTGTGCTGACTGGTATAGTAAAGACTATTACATGAGGAGCTTAGATAAAAATCCAAAAGGACCGTCCAGTGGAAAATCTCGTGTACTTCGCGGCGGATCGTGGGTTCGCAATGAGGGTAACGTCCGCTGCGCCAATCGAAGTCTTGACTATCCCTTTACCCAGAGCTACGCCGGAGGTTTCCGTTGCGCTAAGACTCCCTAACCCTGAGCAAAGCGAAGGGTTATCCCTTTTGACAATTGTCCGGCGAGGGTGGAAAAATGAGATATAAAGTAAATCACTATTACGAATTTGATTGCTCTTTGGCAGAACAATTGCCAGATGATGGATTGAGAATTGGAGAGGGTATATTATTTAAAAGAATAGACGAGAGTCTTGGTGTACTAGAAAAAATGATGCAGGATTCGGATTTGTTTTCAAAGCATGATATCATGGTGAATGTATCTTCAAGCTGTTCCCTGGAAGTATGTTTCCCGAATAACTCCTTCAAAAATCTCAAGGATGATCTTAAACATGAAACTTTGAATAGTCTATTTTATCTAGCAATCAATTTATTAGGGATGAATATCAAACGGTCATTGTGGGGAAAAAGAGATCGCCTTTGGAAGACGCTCCAGTGTAAGGAGAATATTACACGATTTCCATGTAAGTTAAAATTAAGCCCCGAGGAGGAGTTCGGAAATAGCGAAAAGTTGATTCAGTCTGTGTTTCGTGGAATGGTAATGAGTTTTGAAAACCGAAAGAGGTGTTCTGATACATATATTGCACTGGAATTTCTGAATGGAGCTTTTATGCAATTGTATGATGATATCCGATTTGTTAATTTGTTTATGTCGTTAGATGCTCTGGCGGGAGGGGCTCTGAACCAAAATGTCTTTATTGACTATGTGAATAAAGAGTATTCGGATAATTCATATGATGAGGATTTACTGCGCAGAGTATACAAACATAGAAATAAGATTGTCCACGGAGATCGAGAGCTATTTGAATGTGATCTTAAAGAAAGCATGCTTATTATTGCTGATGTTTTGCAAACTATATTGATTAATAAATTTAGTAAATTGACGCCTGAACGAGATGTAATTTAGAGGGTTAGGGGTTACGTCAGAGATAGTTAAGTTATGCAGATGTAGTTCTTGATGTCCACAGAACAATGAAGGGACCGCGTCTTCCTCCTCCGCACCTTCGGTGCTACGGCGAGACAGGAGAATTGTGATGTTTTAAGCGAGCTGAAAGGCTTGCTTTTTTGTTTGAGTGAATGAACCCCCGCTCGTCGGAGTGCAGATTTGCTTCTGTTCGAGGGAATGGTAACGAACGATATTCGAGAATCGAGATTGGACCGCAATCAAGATTCTTGTACTTTATCCAATTTTGAATATCGAATCTCGATTGCTCTGCCCCCACGCTTGTCTGCTGACAAGCAGATGTGGGGGCTGGCAGGATATCAAACCGTCGCTTTGCTCCCCACAGGGGGAAGTTTCCCCCTGCGGTGCTTCGGCGCTTTGATCACAACGGGCGCCTTCACTGCACCCCCTCATATCTTCTGGGGAGAGCCTATCTCCCCAGACCCCTCTTCCAGGTTTGAATCCCTCAATGTTTGCATACTTTGAGCAGGAGACAGGAGATCAGGAGACCGCAGCAGAACAGTTTCATATATAATCTCCTGTTTGTTTTGTACTGTTCTACTGCTCTGCCCCCACGCTTGTCTGCTGACAAGCAGACGTGGGGGCTGGCAGGCCTGGCAGGATTCGAACCTGCAGCATCCGGTTTTGGAGACCGGCGCTCTAGCCAGTTAGAGCTACAGGCCCGCGATTTTATTTCGCAAAACCTCGGAGTAGTATGGTGGGGAGAGGAGGAT
>JAUXIB010000106.1 GCA_030621225.1 candidate division FCPU426 bacterium | reverse complement strand
CTTGTGGCTGGTTAGAATCCAGGCGGCTTTGAACAGGAGACAGGTGACAGGAGACCGTAATGAGTCTCCAACTCATTACTCTAAAGAAAAATCCGTTCACCATAGTGAAACGGATTTTTCTTTGGTCGGGGCGACTGGCACGGTCACCGGCAGGTGACCACAAGCTTTCCAACCTTCGTAAATTAGTTTGGGAAAGCTTCTTCGGATCAGCGACCTCATGTAATATCGTTGCTGGTTGGAATCTGGTTAGTCGCCTAAAAAAAAGAACCGTTCGCCAAGCGAACGGCCTTTTTTTGGTCGGGGCGGCTGGGTTCGAACCAGCGACCTCCTGCACCCCATGCAGGCGCGCTAGACCAAACTGCGCTACGCCCCGGCGATTCGCGCGGCGAATCGCAGAGCCCCGCTTCCATCTATTCGATGTCATTGCGGGGCGGTCTCCTGATCTCCCATCTCCTGCTCAAAAGAGCTCGCTAATACTCTATCCCAACTCCCTCCTTATCTCCTCCAACTCCCCACGCACTTCCCTCAACAGAGCCTTCAGCCGTTCCACTTCTGTTTCCGGCATAACACTCTGCGCTTTCTGTTCTCGCGGACCTTTTATTCCCCGCATCACCTCGCGCGCGCCCTCAAAGGTATACTGTTCATCACGCAGAAGTTTCTTCAGCAGGAGGATTTCCTGTACATCTTTTTCCTTATAAAGTCGTTTTCCACCGCTACTTTTTTTAGGCGTGATCGAGCGGAACTTGCTCTCCCAATATCGAATCACATGGGGGAGTATACCGCTTAACTCGGCCACCTCCCCGATGGAATAAAAAAGCTTCTCAGTTTTCATCTCCTTCGTCTGCCGGCAAAGCACTCTTGATCTCCTCTTTCAAGATATTGCCCGCGCGAAAAAAAGGCTGTGATTTAGCGGGTATGTCAATGCTCTCGCCCGTGCGCGGATTCCTTCCTTTGCGCGGCCGTTTTTCCTTTACCAGGAAAGTTCCAAAGCCCACAACCGACACTTGGGTTCCCTCTTTCAGCGCGGCCTTGATCGTATCAAAAACGGTATCCACAGCGACCGCCGCCTGTTTCTTGGTGATCCCAAGTTCCGATACGACATCTACCAACTCAGCTTTGGTAACCGCCTTCTTCCGTTCCACGCCGTCCCCTCCGCACTTAGATCACTTTAGATATTACAATTAAACACCGTCGGTTGTAAAGTCTTTTCACCACTAAGCCACAGAGAACACAGAGAAAAGACTCTTGGAAGCTTATTCTTTTAAAACTCATCTAAACGTCGTGTCGTCGTGGTAAAAAACAGTATTCACATCTTCCGCAGAGACCAACAAATGCTCCCCTTGTTACGAAGAGAGCTCTGCTTGCTGTTATCCAAAGTTCTTTCTCCCAAGTTGTTCCTCTGTGAACTCTGTGACCTCTGTGGCTAAATTGCCGTTTTTCCTTTTCCTCTCAAACTAAACTTATTCTCCTCCCCCTTGATCAGCCGCTGGATATTAGCTTTGTGCTTAGCTATTATCAAAACCGCTCCTATCAGGGATAGAAGGCTGGTGTAATAATTCCCGTTTACCGGAAAGACAAAGAGCGCCACCGTCAATAGCATCGCTGCCAAGATTGAGCCGAGAGAAACATATCGCGATATGGCAACCACCACCACAAAAGACACGAAGGCAAACAACATATGATAACCTGCCAAAGCGATAAATACTCCGGTGGAAACCGCCACCGCTTTGCCGCCGCTAAAGCGCAAAAAAACGTTAAAACAATGCCCGAGCATAGCGCCAACACCGGCAGCTATAGCTAAAAGAGTCGCCAAGTCCTGCCCACCGCCTAGCTGTGCCGCCCCGGCGCTGATACCGAGATCAGCCAAACGAGGTCCCAGCCATATAGTTAGCGCGACAGCGACACACCCCTTACTGATATCCAAAAACAACGCCAAAAACCCCGGCCCCTTCCCCGCCAGGCGCAAAAGATTTGTCGCGCCTATATTCTTGCTGCCCAGATCACGGATGTCCATACCCTTGAGGCGTCCGATCAACAAGGCAAAGGGAATACAGCCCAGCAAATATCCCGTCAAGAAAACAATAGTCAACTGTACGATCATTTTACCTCCAGTTTAATAGCACAACTCTTAAAGCCCGCTTCCTTCCTGATAAAATTAATTAGCGCCCTTTCAAACGAAAAATGCAATTGGCCGCCCTTGGCTTTTACCAAAAACGTGGGGGGCCTTACTCCTACCTGGCTAATATACTTCACCCGTTCGCGCAGCTTAGGGGCTTTCTCGCTAAGCAATCTACCCAGCGGCCCAGTGGCCACACGATGCTCCTGTTGTGTCTTGATCTCCTGTAGTAGGGACAAAACCTTATTCACCCTTTGTCCCTCAAGCGCAGAAGCCGTAAGCAGATGCGCGTGCGAGAGAAAGCGGAAGTGCCGCCGATAATGTTTCAGATATTCTTGGTATCTTTCCTCTTTCTCCTCCGCCAGATCCCACTTGTTGAGCAGGATAATAATGTTTTTATTCGCCGCCGCCGCTATTCTCGCGATCTGCCCCTCACTATTATGATAAGGGGCGGTAACATCCAGAACAAGCAATAAGTTATCAGCACGGCGTATGGCGTCCTTGGCCCGATCCATAGAAAATTTGGTAAGACGGTCCTGCTTATTGCGGCGGCGGTAGAGCCCCGCGGTATCGATAAAACGGTACAAGTGCTCGTCACGATAAAAGAGGCTGTCTACCGCGTCACGCGTTGTGCCCGGCATCTCGTAAACAATACTCCGCTTGAAACCGACCAGAGCATTAAAAATAGAGGATTTTCCCACATTGGGCCGCCCGACTATAGCCACGCTGATTTCCGCGCTCCGTTCCGCCGAGATGGGATTACCGTGTTTGGCTATCAGCCTGGTACGCAACTCTCCGAGACCTCGCCCGCCGCGCGCCGAGATCATCAACGTTTCCTGCCAACCAAGCAGGTGAAACTCCTGCCCCGCGGAATTCATCGAAGGACCATCTACTTTGTTGATCAGCAACATCACCGGCGTTCCGGTGCGCCGTAGCCAGGCGGAAAGCTTTTCGTCAAGCGGATGCAACCCATGTTGCCCATCGACCATCAACAGTACCGCTGCCGCGTTTTTAGCGAGATTCTTCAAGTTTTGCGATACCACGCCCTCCAGCGAAGAGTCCTTCACCCCGGGCGCGACATCGGCGTAGCCGCCGCTATCCGCGATCAGCAGCGAACGTTTACCGACCTTCAGCTCGTCTACGATATAGTCCCGTGTAACTCCGGGCGTAAGATCGGTGATCGCCGCGTGTCTTTTCACCAAGCGGTTAAAGAGCGTGGATTTACCGACGTTTTCCCGGCCGATTATCGCGATGATGTTATTCTTTTTACCCATAAAATTGCCGAAAAGCTTTAACCACTAAAATCTTTTTCGCCACAGAGAACACAGAGGTCACAGAGAAACGTCTTTTTTTGGACAACACCAACAACGACCAAAATCTTTCCACCACGACGTCACGACGTTTTTTTCTTTCAAGCATCAACATCGGGTCGCTGTGGATACGCCCCCATCAAAACCCAAGAACACACCCGGTGAGCCAACGACACGCACACCGGGTGTGTAACAACGCATCTGCCTTCAGGTTCTCCGTTAAAACCAACAATTGCATCCCTGATAACGAAGTGCTCTGTCGGTATTATCCGAAAAAGAGCCGTTAACGTCGTGTCGTCGTGGTAAAAGCCGTTGACGTTGTGTCGTTGTGGTTAATTCACCGCTTTGAAAGCAGCGCCAAACGCGCCGCGCCCAAAGCGCCGGCATCCTCAGGCAGCAACGCCTTTACCACCTTGCATGTCTTGCCGGGCACTGTCAGCGCCCGCCGTTTCATCTCCCGGCGTGCCGGTTTGAATATCAGGCTGCCGGCGTTTGTCACGCCGCCTGCCAGGACGATCAACTGAGGATTAAAAATATTAACTATATTCGCCAGCCCAACGCCAAGCAGAACTCCGTATTCTTCCAGCGCAGCCAGCGCCTGCTGATCACCGGCTTTGGCGGCCAGGTATACATCGCGCGCGGTAATCGCGCCGCGTAATTTCGAGTTCCCCTGCCGGCGCATCGCGCGCACCAAGCCTGAGGCCCCCGCGTATCTTTCAAAACAACCCTGATTACCGCAAACACACTGAATGCCGTCATATTTAATGCTGTGATGTCCGACCTCTCCCGCCGCGCCGGCACTACCACGCCAGATCTTACCATCGAGAATAACTCCACCGCCGATACCGGTGCCCAAAGTAACCAAGACCATACTGCTGCATTTTCGTCCCGCGCCCAACCAGCTTTCGCCAAGCGCAGCTACGTTAGCGTCATTTTCAACCACCACGGGCCTGGTCAAACGTCGGCTCAGTTCGCGACCTAAGGGGACGTTGCGCCATCCTCTAAAATTAGGCGCTTCGCTGACAACTCCCCGTTTATGATCCACCGTCCCGGCTGCGCCCACCCCCAGGCAACAGATATCAGCCAGCTCGATCCCCGCGTCGCGCGCAGCATTCTTCGCGCTGGCGGCGACATTATCGATCACTCGGCGCAATGAAACTTGCGCCTCGCTGGGGGAATGATCCCTGCCCAGGACTTTGCCCCGGTGATCAACCACCAGAGTGTGGATATTCGTCCCCCCGAGATCTATACCTATAGTTACCTTTTGCACAATGACTCCTAGTATTGAGCTGCGAGCTACGAGTCCTTCGACTCATGTTACTCGCTCAGGACCCTGCACCTAAGCGTGCCAACGCGAATGGTACAGGGCTACGAAACACGCATTCACCTAGTAATCTTAATAGCAGTAGCCAGCGAAGAAAAATCATCGACCGCCGCGGTTTGCACCCCGCGCTCTATTTTACGCACCGCAATCGCCAGCAATGACCCGGGACCTAACGAAAGGAATGAACTTACTCCCTCGGCCTTCATCCTGGCAACTACTCCACCCAGGTTTGTCGGCTGAGATAAAGCGGCTGCCAGCCCGGTCCTGATATCAGCAAACGTCCGATAGACCCGTCCGCTGGTGATGGATATGACCGTATGTTTAAGATTACCTATTTTTATCGGACCAAGCCTGTCTAGAAACTCGGCGCTGGCCTTAGCGGCTCGTTCCGTACCGAACAGTCCCCTGCCTACTATCTCCGCCTTCTCCGCTTTGGCCTGCTTGGCTAGTTCCAAAACCTGGCGAGACACATCTTCTTCGCAAACTAACAGACAAGCTTCCGGATGCAGGCGGCTTACCACTTTGATGTATCCCAGCTTACCAGCCTCAGTGATGATCTCCTGGCTTTTCTCCTGCGGCAGCCCAGAAAGCCAGATGCGCACACCGGGCGACTCCTCCTGATGAGAATCCATGATCGCGCCCCGCATCATCGCCAGTTGGAAAGCCTGTGAATACTCAAAGGCGCCGCCCGCCGTCAGGGCAGCTAACTCGCCCAGTCCGTGCCCGGCGAGCGCCTGCGGGTCACGCTGGTTTGCTTTAAGCATTTCAAAAGCCGCCAGTGAATGAGCCATGATCGCCACGCTTGCTTCGGCCAAGTCTTCCATTTCATCCGGCGGGGTGACGAAACAAAATTTAATCACCTTCAACCCGGTGGCCTTCTCCGCTTGCTGGTAGACCTTGCGGGCCTGATAAGACTTATCATACAGCGTTTTTCCCATACCTTGTTTTTGGCTGCCCAGGTCGGGAAATAGAAAACCGATTAATGGCATCGTTATCCTCCGATCAGCGCGATCAACTGCATGCCCAGTGGAACGAATAATATGATAAATATCACCGGAAAGATGAACAAAATCAGGGGGAAAAGTAACTTCACCGGAGCTTGTTGCGCGAGTTTCTCCAGCCGCTGGAATTCCCTCTGACGCACGTTTTCCGCCTGGTCGTCTAACAAGTCACCGATGGCTGTACCCATTTTTTCCCCCTGAATAATAGCCATGGTAAAGGATTTTATCGCGGGCAACCTCACCCGTTCCGCCAAAAAACGCAGCGCCTTCGCTCGCCCCTCCCCCATGCGTAAATTCAGAGTAAGCTTTTCCAACTCGTTCCGCAAGCCACCCGCGTCAATGTTCTCCATCAACCGGGATAAAGCGGCATCAAACGAAAGACCGGCCCGCGTACAAGCGGCCAGGATGTCCAAGGCGTGCGGCAGCTCGCGCAACAGCGCTTCGTCTTTCGCGCGCCTTTTTTCTACCAGCCAACCGAATGGCAACAAAGCAAAAGCGATCAAGGCAAACAACAAAGGCCAGGGACGCAAGCTATTCAACACAAAAAGCAGGCAGCTGCTTGTCACCAGGCTAAAGACGCCTGAGAAGAGGATGAATTCCTGCGCGGTGATCATCGCGGAATAATCCAAGTAATCAAGATGGTATCGCAGCCAAGCCAAACGTGTCGGAAACAGTTTGGCGCTGACGGTACGAACCAGCGCTCTAACCACGCCTATCTCCTCTCCCGCTTGCTCGTGCAGCGGCAGGTCTGCTCGTTTGCTCTTGCGCTCCACGCGTCGGCTAACTTCGCGTTCCTGACGCAACGAGAGATAAAGGAACACAGCAAGTCCCACACAAGTAGCAAAAGCGAACACGGATATAAAGAGCATCATTTGCGACCCTTCCTTCCCTCGCGTAGGTTATCACATCCGTACATTAACTATACGCCTAATGGAAAACAACCCCAGCGCTTGCATGCATGCGGAAACCACAAGCACACCAATTCCAGGAGTGGTATTAAAAAGGGGCATCACATATCCTGGCTCCAGCAGATATATTACGCCCAGGAGAAAAAGCGGCGCCAGGCCGACCACCCAGCCCGAAAGAACCCCCTGCGCAGTAAGCGCCCTTATTTTACCGCGAATCTTCGCGCGTTCGTTCGCGGTAGCAGCTACTTTGCGCAGGATCTCCGGCAAATCACCGCCGCTCTCTCGCGCCACCAGCATCGCGACCACCGCCAGCGACATCTCGCCGAGCGGCACCCGCTGCTTAAGCCTGGTCAACACCTCCGCCATATCAGAACCAAGCTTTAACTCGCGCGTCACACGATCAAAAACTTGCCGCATCGGATATGCCAGCTCCTCCCCTGCCAGCTCAAAAGCCTGGGTGACAGTGTGCCCGGCACTGACACTGGAGGCAATCATCTCCAGCGCATCCGGCAGTTGCGATTCCAGCGCACGCAAGTACCTGCCGCGAAGCAACCGCCAGACAAACGTCGGGGTATAAAATGATAATCCGCATAACAAAAGAAACGGTGGCATGCGGCCGGGGAAAAGAAATAAAGCAAGCAGGGGCGGAACAACCACGATGCTGACCAGCAAACCTAAAGCATATTTCCGCCCCAAGCCATAATCTTCCGCCGAGGACAACCTCTCCTCTAATCGGCGTGAGATAAGCGATCTCCCCTGTCCGCGTCCTCGTTGCCCGATATGAAAAAAGCACCAGGTGACTCCACCCAGGCAACAAAAGAAAGAGAAGATGGCGAGAATTAAGAAAGGCCAGTCGGACATCTATTACTCCGCCCGTGTTTCCCGGTCGCTGTAGTCGTTAAGGTCACCACTGGAATTATCGCGATAACGATTACCCCGTGAAACAACGTGACCCGCCTCCTTCAGGACCAGACCGTAATTATTATCATAGATCTCGTTGGCGACCATTTCCAACCGAGAACTCTTATCCTCCAGGCTAACCCCGTCCTGGCAGCCATGAATACGATTATGCATGAGCTTGGCATGGGCAAGTTTCCCAATATTCACCCCGCCGCCAATGATATCACAGCCTATTACCAGCGGGCTGGAGTTAACAAAATTAAGCACACCGCCCTTCAGGCGCACGTACTTCAACACACTGTCTTTAGACCCCCCGGCTACGGTCAACTTGCCCCAAGCCGCGCCATTAGCTCCATAAAACACCACAGGCTGTGACGCGTTGCCCACGGCCTTGATGCAGCCGGCGATGACAATATCAGTCTGGGGTGTCGTATAGAGATCAGTTTGTCCGCCGCCGCCCCGCTCCACACAGATATGGCAACCGGGATAAATATAGAGCGTAACACCTTTGGCAACGTAAAAATCATCTTTGATCACATACTTGCCGTGCTCAGGCATCCAGTACCCATCACTGACCATCACTCCACTGACCGCTACTGATTTTTCTTCCTCAAGAGCAGCCACGCCGGCCTGCGGAGTTTCCAGACCCATTTCCATAATAAAATCTCCATCGCTAGCCACGTCTGTCAGCCCCTCGCTAGCTTCTTCTTCGCTGTCATCCAGCAAGGGCATATCGAACGTCAAATCTCCTAAATCATCCAAGCCGGACATTTCCCCTGATCCCTCACCCAGATCTTCCAGAGGATCATCCGTGCCAACTGTAAAATCTTCCAACGGAGGCGCTTCATCCTCCCCGGGTATCGGCGGCACTAAGTCTTCCTCTGGTTCCTCGCCAAGAATAGCCGCCAGCCCCGTG
>JAUXIB010000160.1 GCA_030621225.1 candidate division FCPU426 bacterium | reverse complement strand
GAGAGCATCTTGCAAATGACCGCAGTATTCTTACCGGCTCTCGCCAGCTCAACCCGCTCGTGGATAAGTGTCTTCATCTAGGTAATTATGATTGATTACGTGGGAACTGTCAACGCCGTCTTTAGCGGCGTAGAGCAAGCGATATTCGATCCGTCTTCGCGAATGCTACGACGAGACAGGGATTCGAAATTAGAAGAACATCAAGATAGTGAACTACCACCGACCTTGTCGGTGGCTTCACAGACCCTCTCCCCCGGAGGGAGAGGGAAGGGTGAGGGGGATAAGCTTTTCACCCTCCCCTTTATCCCCTCCCCTCAAGGGAGGGGACTCTCCACCAACTTCGTTGGTGGACAATAATTGGAATGGGGCCTTCGCCCCCATTCCCCACCACCGACTAAAGTCGGTGGATTGGATAGGCATTCAAATGGTATACTTAGCGTAGCGGAGTAAACATGAACTTTATTAAGCGTCTACAGACAGAAGCGGCCTTTAACCAGCTTGAATCCTGGGAGCAGACACAAATCACTTCCGGCACTCAGAGCGGGAATGTCTTCCGGCTAACGTCAGGTGAGCAGGATCTCTTTATAAAAGAAATTACAGATCACGAACGGGATATACACAAACAACTGCTGGACATCAAACTCAAACATGTCCTCAAGTCAAAACACCCTGATTTATTAGAGCAAAATATTCTGGTGACTGATTTCGTTAGCTGCGGGAGTATTACCACCAAGCAACTCGATCACAACCTGATCGTTGAGTTCGCTACCATACAGAATACCCTCCTGCCGCCGGGGCAGGACAAGGGAGCACACGCCGCAAGCGGAGAGTTTTTTCGCAAGGGCTTTGCCGAAAACATAGCTGCCGCTGGCAAGCGGATGGTTGTCCTGAAGCAAGAAGCCCCAACGATAGCCAAAGAATACACACGCCTGGTAGAGCACATGCAAAGGAACAAAGAAAAACTGACGCAGGAGTTCGCTGCTATTCCTGCCGCGCGCCAGCACCACGATTTCCGTGAGGCAAATATTCTGGCCGGGCCGCCGCAGCGTTTGATCGATTGGGGGTCATCATATGGCGATGGTCCGTTCATCTTTGACCTGGCTCCTTTTCTCTTGGCCGATCAACAACAACTGGAGATATATGTCGGCAGTTCGGATATCTGCCGTGTCGCCCAGGCCGGGCAAATAGAAGAGTGGCTCGTGTCCTGCGCGCTGGCGCGTTTAGCGGAAATGCTGAGATACTTGGAAGCGTTTGTGATCAAGCAGGAAAACGGTTTGGAGGATCTAACTGGAACACTTGAATATCAATTCGAATCGTATGGAAAGTTACTAGAGTACATATGATCGAAACCTACTAAGGTGTGTAATCTCTAAGCTCGAAACGGCAGGAATTACTTCTTTTGCAAGATCTTCAGGAACTCGCTGTCAGTAGAGAGGATCAGTTTGGTATCCGCGGGAATAGCTTTCTTACACGCCTCCAGCTTGCGCAGGAACTCGTAAAACACAGGGTCGGCGTTCATGGCCCGACCATAGATCTTGGTAGCTATAGCTTCCGCCGCACCCTTAATCTCCTGCTCCTTGCGGTAGGCCGCAGATTCTATGCCTTGCAGGTCACGGCTGATCTTGCCGTTGATCTCAGCCTTTTTACCAAGTCCGATCGAGCGGATCTTCTGGGCGATCCGCTTGCGCTCTGAGATCATCCGTTCGTAAACTTTCACTTCCACGCTTTCCTCGTAGGCAATGCGTCGCAACTGGACATCGATCAGTTCGATGCCAAACTGTTTGAGTTCTTTAGCAGCCCGTTCTATGATAATCGCGCTCAGCTTTTCCCGGCCCATAAAAACAGGCTCGATCTCACCCGTCACCTCTTCTTCATCACCCGCGACCAGCTCGCCCTTTTTCGCCTTTTCTCGCCGCGCTTTGACCTTGTCCAGGATAGCGTTGGTATTCCGCACCGCCTCCACCAGATTATGATTGGAAATAGTATCGCGGGTTACCGAATCAAGGATACTATCCAGACGAGCGAGCGCGCCGCTTTCCGACTGGACGGTCTGCAGTAACAGCAGTGGGTCAATGATCCGCCAGCGCGCCGTCGTGTCCACATGAATATATTTCTTATCTTTGGTGGGAATCCGGTTAGGGTCGCCGTCCCAGTTTAGAATGCGTTTGTCCATCCGGCGTATTTTTCGAATGAACGGGATCTTGAAATGAAGCCCAGCCTCAGTGACTGCCTCGACCGGCTTACCAAACTGTGTGATGATCGCCTGTTCCCATTCCTGTAGGATATATAGGGAGGAATTCAAAAAAGAAAAACCTATTATGGTCAATCCCAGGATAATACCGAGGATAATGGATTTCTTGTTCATTTCCGCACCCCCCCCTGGCTAGCTGCAGCTCCCTGCTGTGAGGGCGGAGCAAAAACAGGCAAGACCCCTTTGACCTTGCTATCAACGATAGTCAACTCTTTAAAGCGCCCGTACAACTCCTCCATCGTCTCCAGATAAAGCCGGGTACGGGTAATCTGCGGAGCGCTTTTATAAGCCTTTAACCGAGCGGTAAACCGGCTGGCGTCCCCCTTGGCCCGGTTCACCTGAGCGGTAGCATACCCTTGAGCGTTGCGAATAGTCTGCTCCGCTTTTCCCCGGGCCTCCGGGATAACCCGATTGTACTCTTCCTCCGCCTGGTTGATAACTTTCTCCTGTTCCTGCTTGGCCTCGTTCACCTCATTAAAAGCCGGTTTGACCGATTCAGGAGGATTGATGTCCTGCAGCTTGATCGCGACTATGCGTACACCCATATCGTAGCGGTCCAAGACCTCCTGGGTGAGCCCCTCGGCCTCCACGGCGATCTCAACCCGCCCCACAGTCAAGACGTCACTCACCAAGCGATCGCCCACCACCCGCCGCATGATCGACTGCGAGACATCCCGAATATTCTTGATGCCATCCCGGACGTTAAACAGATATTTTTGCGGCTGGGCGATCTTGTACTGCACGATCCACTGCACATCGGCCACGTTCAAATCACCGGTCAGGGTCAATGATTCCTGCTCGAACGAGGACCTGCCGGAAATCCCTTTCCCCCGAAGCCGAAAACCAAACTCCTGCTGTAACACGCGCTTGGTCGGCACTTTGATGGCTCGATCAATACCAAAGGGAAGCTTAAAATGCAGGCCCGGCTGCTCAGTAGAGATATACCGACCAAAGCGGATGATCACCGCCTCTTCCTCCGGCTCCACCGTATAGAACGAGGTCGAGGCCGCCATAAAGAGGGCTAAAGCGCCTATGATCAGAAAGGGCGCCCCCTTCGGCAGTTTGTATCCACCTAAGACTTTATCCTGAAACTGTTTTATCAGCTCACCAGGACCGGGGAACTCATTATTTTCAAACGGGTCTGTCATACCAGTTTACCTTTCGCTAAGACGAGTGCTGAGACTACTACATAATATACATTATGTCAATGAAAAAACAGTCGATCTACTTCCCTTTCGTCTTCCACTTGGTCAGCAACACAGTATAAGGCCCGTCCTGATTCGTACCAACCTCCTTGAGCAACATTGCCTGATCATCCAGCGTGAGCCAACGCCTGCCGTTGGACTTATCCGACTCGAACTCTATCACCATGCAAGGGACTTTCTCACCTTTGAACTCTAGCTTCTCATCACGCAGATAGCTGAGTTTCCAGGTGACCACCTTTAACACCTCAAGGTCGAGTATGCGCAGTATCTTGATCTCGCCGCGCTTGATCAGGCAGTGCACGTCCTCCAGACTGCTGAAATCATAGTCCTTCCTTTGCAAAAGAAAAGCGAAGTCTATTCCCGACCCTTTTATCGACAGCGCGATCTGCTCACCGCTGCGGCTTCCCGTTATCTTGACGCTCTGGTCGTTTGTCGTCGTCTCGCTCGCGTAGCTGAGCAGGCCCTTGTCGTCAATGACGACATCAACCCGGCCCTTGATCGAAATGGCCTTGCCCAAGGATATCTTCCAGCTCGACTCTATATGCTTGACCGTTCCTGCCGCGGTCACGCTACGTTCATTAACCGTCTTAATAGAGCCCATCTTAACTTTATCACCATATATACTGTAATTTAGTTTCGTTACTTGGGGTTTCTCAGCAATCAGTATAAAAGCTAAAGAAAGCATGACCATCAACAGAAAAACGCCAATCTGTTTTTTTTTCATCGCGCTATGTTCCCTACAAAAGATCGTTTGAAAACCATTTTTTTGCGGAATCACGAAAGTTTTATGATTCAGACTTTCCGCGAAGCTTCCGCGGTTTCCACGTCATAAGGACGCAAACTAAAACTAAAGCTTGTCGGCACGCACTTCACCAAATATTTTTCCAAAGGCGGCGGCCCGCAACTGGCATTGCCCAAACCGCCTTGTTTATAGTCCACACACAAAGTGACGTCCTTGCGAGCTTTAAGCTCTCCCGGGTGCCGGGCCGCAGCTATATCAGCCGCGGTATAATGCAGCGCCGAAACGGCCAGAGGCTCCCCTGCCGCCTCCAGCAGGAGCCCTTTGCCGCTGGCATCAGACAAGGCGGCCCAACGCACGCCTTCCTTGTTGCCCGTCTCTTGCGGGCGCGGATAGGGCACGAACTGTTTGGCGACAGTACTCTTATATACCCCGACGTCTGCGCTCTCTTTGCGGTCCGCGTAGTTCTCATGCGGACCGTGCCCGTACCAGGTTAAATTATTAAACCGCCCGGCCACGCGCATCACCAGGCCCAGCCGAGCCAGGTCACCATAATCCTTGAAGGGCTCTATGCGGTTATCCAAAAGAATACGGCCGTCCCCGGTGATCGTATAAAGACAGTGATGCCGAAAACCGCGCCCTTTTTTATCCTGATGCGCTATTTGCGCCCGAACCTGGACAAGACCCGGCTCCTGCCACACCAGCTCAAAATCCTCCACGTCCCGATGGCCAAGGCCCAGGTTCGTTAATTCCCATCCCCACCCAGACTTCCTGTCATTGTCCAGCGGCGCTCGGTAGACATTGAGCCGGGGGCCATTGTTCGTCCCTTTGGCGATAACGGGAACGCCGTCGTAGATCAGAGAAGTAATGCTCCCACTGCGCTCACTTAAACTCAGGGAAAAACTCTTGCCCTTGATCAACCAGGACTTGCCCCGCTGCTCGCAGCTCACCCGCGATATACCGACCGTCTTACCCTGCTCCTTCGTCGAGACATTAAACGGCAGCTTAAACTGCGTCCAGGCGGCTTCGTGTCCCTTGGAGGTCCAGGGCATATTATTTTTCAAATGGGCGCTGACCCTAAGCCAGTACTCCACCCCCGGGGCAGGTTTAACGCGTTTAAAAGTCAGCCCCACGCTTTTGCTTTTCTCCGGGGAGAGCGAGAACGCAGGCAGCTTGCCCTGACGTATACACTTACCGTCCAGGGAAAGTGACCAATTAAAGCTATACTCACTCAGGTCCGTGAACAAATGCTCGTTATGTATTTTGAATTTTATGCCCGTCTCATGATATTTTTCCAAGTCGAAACTAATACACTGGTATATTTTTTTTACTTCCCATAGCTTGGGCGGGACAGTCCGGTCCGGAATTATCAGGCCATTGATGCAAAAATTGGCGTCGTTCGGCTTGTCCCCGTAATCGCCACCATAGGCCCAGCGCCAGCCCTTGCCCTTGGCGAGCTGCTGCTTGAGTCCCTGGTCGACCCAGTCCCAGATACAGCCGCCGATCAAGCGCGGGTATTTCTTGATCGCCTGCCAGTATTCCTTGAGATTACCGACGGAATTACCCATAGCGTGAGCGTATTCACACATAACAAAGGGCTTGCTTGACTTCTTGCGACCAGCGCTAACCAATTGGTCAACTGACGGATACATAGTACTGTCGATGTCAGCCACGCTGTTCATCCGCTCATAATGAAAGGGCCGCGTCCGGTCAATGGTCTCCATTGCCTTGCGCATGGCAGGAAAATTAGACCCCGGACCCGCTTCATTGCCCAGCGA
>JAUXIB010000014.1 GCA_030621225.1 candidate division FCPU426 bacterium | reverse complement strand
AAAAAAAGACGTTTCTCGGTGACCTCTGTGTTCTCTGTGGCTTGGTGTTGAAAAAAGAACGTTGTGTCGTTGTGGTGAGAAAGGTTTTGGTCGTTGTTGGCGTTATCCAAAAAAAAGCCGTTTTTCTGTGTTCTCTGTGACCTCTGTGGTGAAAAATAGATGAAGAAAACAGCAGTTTTAATTTCGATTTTTGTCCTGGCGCTTACCTTTTTCGCTGCCGCTGATGTTGGCTTGCGTACACGGCTCGCGGATAAGCCAGCGTACCGGCCGGATGAAGTGGTGGTCAAACTTGCGCGCGGCGGCGAAAAGGAAGCGCGCGAGCTAGCCGCGCGTCACGGGCTGAAATGGGTGAAAATGCTGGCCCTGCCTGGCTACTGCTTGTTGCGGACGAATGACGGCAGGGACCCCGCGGCGTTGGCAACCGGGCTGGCCGGGGATGCGATGATGTCGAGCGCCCAGCCAAATCACTATTATTTTCCCTTGGCTTGTCCGCAGCCCCCTTATGGCGGCGACTATGAGAAACAATGGTACCTGAAGGTGATAAGGGCTCCGGCAGCGTGGGAGCAACAGGTTTGTGGTGAAGGAGTGGTGGTCGCCATCGTTGATACCGGAGCGCTGCTCACCCACGCGGACCTTGTCGGCTGCCTTTGGGAAAACAGCGCGGAGAAGGGCGGCATCCCCGGGGTGGATGACGACGGCAACGGCTACGCGGACGATGAAAACGGCTATGATTTCGCTAACCAGGACGGCGACCCTGTTGATGCGCCCCAGCCTTTTGACGAGGATTGCGGCGGGCACGGGACGATGGTCGCGGCTATCGTCGCCGGCAAGGATGATAATAACCCCGGAGTGATCGGCGTGGCGCCCGAGGCCAAGCTGATGATCTTGAAGGTTATGGAATATGATCCTTCTTATGAGGGTGGGAAGTGCATCGGTACCGACGTTGCTATCGCAGCGGCCATTAAATACGCCGCGGATATGGGGGCGGATATCATAAACCTCAGTTTAGGAACGGTGGTCCGATCTGATATCCAGGAGGATGCGGTGGAGTACGCCCGCGAAGCAGGAGTGCTGCTGGTGGCGGCCAGCGGCAACTATGGTGATCAGGTGTTTTTTCAGGGAGACCTCCTTTACCCAGCGGCATACGCGCAGGTGATGGCGGTAGGCGCTACGACTCGGGGGGACGAGCGCGCTTTTTATTCGCAATATGGGAATAACCTGGATATTGTCGCTCCCGGCGGTCGCGGGGACGAGATTTTGGGTTTGGGGGAGGAGACGGATATTTTTGGCGCTGCTTTTGATGGAACTTCCTATCAGGTTGCGGCGGGTACTTCTTTTGCCAGCCCGATGGTCGCGGGGGCGGCGGCTTTGCTGATCTCGGCCGGACTGGGGCCGGCGGAACGGGTGGAAAGCCGCTTGAAGGGCACGGCGGTGGATATTGGTTCGAAAACGGGCTGGGATATCCATACCGGATTCGGACGGCTTGATTGCTTGGCCGCGCTGCAGGATAGCCCGACGGGGACGCCCCTGCCAAAACCGGTCAATTATCCCAATCCATATTACGTTGACCGCGACCCATATACCACCATCTCTTTTGAACTGTCATCGCCGCAACCGGTTGAACTCTTTATTTATGACGCCGCGGGTGATCTGGTGCGGCAGTGGGATTTGCCTCTGGATTCGCTGGATCGCTATAACGAAGTCCGCTGGGACGGCCTGAACGGTAAACAGGATGAGGTAGGCAGCGGGGTGTATTTTCTTGTGTTGAAAACGGAGGACGGTGGTACGGCTATGCATAAGATCGCGGTGGTGCATGGGAGGTAGCAGGCGGTCTGCTTCGTAGCTCGTAGTTCGAAGCTCGTAGCCCTGTACCATTCGCGCTAGCACACTCAGGTACAGGGTCCTGAGCGAACAATCTGAGTCGAAGGACCAGTAGCTCGTTGCTTCTCAAGGTTAGGGGAAGGGTAAATTGTGTTTGCTAAAACCTTAAAACTTACATTGGTTTTGTTCCTGGTATGCTTGGCCGTTGATCTCGAGGCTGGCGCGGCCTACGGCGGCGCCGCCGGTAGCTACCTGCGGCTTGGGGTTGGGGCGAGGGCCCAGGCATTGGGCGGCGCTTACAGCGCGGTCGCCGATGATCCTCAGGCGGCTTTTTGGAATCCGGCCGGACTGGTTCAGTATAAAGGGATTAACCTGTATAGCCAGAGGGCCTTCTTGAGCTATGGTCGGAAGCACAGCTTTTTTAATTATACTCACGCGGTGGTGGAAGATCTGACACTCGCTCTCTCCTGGCTGAGCTATTCGGGCGGCGATGACTTAGAGCGCCGGGTTGGTCCATCGCTGGAGCCGCTGAGTTATTTTTCCGAAAGCCAGAATTGCTATCTTTTATCGGCCGGCTACCGTTTTCACCCGCAGGTGTTTGCCGGTGCAAATATTAAAACGTTGACCCATCGTCTGGACGATCGTTTTGGCTGGGGATTTGGTTTTGATCTAGGGTTGCTCTGGCGTTACGACCGCTATCGGGCCGGGCTGGTCTTGCGGGACGTGGGGGCGCGCGTAAACTGGCGTGACTCATATCAGGAGATACTGCTGATGACCGTGCGCAGCGGCTGGGCGGTGCGCGTTTTGCCGAGACTTTTGTTGTCCACTGAGCTATCATTTACCGGCGGCCAAACGGTGCGGCCGCATTTTGGCGCGGAGGTGGAGCTGGCGCGTGAGTTGTCGCTGCAGGCGGGCTATGACCGCGATGTTTTCTGCGGCGGCATGACGGTCCGCGCTTATACTGACTGGGCGGATTATCATTTTGGTTACGTTATCGGTAATGAACGAATGGTCGGCGCGGCGTTGCTCCACCGGGTGGAATTTAGGATGAAGTTTAACGCCTTTGATTATTATATGTGGAAATAAAAAAGATTTTAGCCACAGAGGTCACAGAGAACACAGAGGAATGACTTTATCCACAGATTACACAGATTTCACAGATTGTTTTTTAGATAACGGCCAAGGACAATTACTACTATACTTCTCCTCCCTTGAGGGGAGAACGAGGAAACGCAAGCGTTTCCTCTGCCCGTAGGGCCAAGATCCAGGAGCGGAGCGACGAAAAGGAGGGTGAATTCCACCCACGGATTATCCTTTGGATAACGGCATAAGGCGGTATCTCGTATCTAGTATCTGGTATCTGGTTGCAGACCAAATACTAAATACCAACGACTAACGACTGGCTTACGTCGTGGTGAAAAAACGGTGTTCTCCGCGAGCGGACTCGATAATATAGAAATGAGCTAAAGATGCGGACTAAAGAAAAAAATGTCGACAGTGAATTCGACGGCCTGCGGGCGGTCTGGGGGGATGACCTGCCGTTTTATTCGGCAGTTCAGAGAGAAGTAAAGATGCCCGCAAATCGCGTTACTGGGGAGCAGCCGGCCGCTGCGCCTGGCAGGGAGGTCGCGGCCCCGGTGCCGATGCCGGTCCCGGAGGCGGGGAGTCGGCGGGCGCGGGAAGAAAAACGGCACCTGTTGAAAGAACTTTATACCCAGGTGCGGCACTGCCAGAAGTGCGAGTTGCACCGTACCAGGAGCCGGGCGGTTTTCGGCTCAGGTAACGTTGATACGCGGGTGGCCTTTGTCGGCGAGGCGCCGGGAGCGGAGGAGGACAAGCAGGGCTTGCCCTTTGTGGGCAGGGCGGGAGAGTTGCTGACCAAGATGATAGAAGGGGGTATGGGCCTTAGGCGGCAAGATGTGTTTATTCTTAATGTGTTGCGCTGCCGTCCGCCGGGTAACCGGGAGCCGCTCCCCGTGGAGATAGAGAGCTGCCGTGGTTACCTGGAAAAAACCCTGAAGATAATTGGCCCGGAGTTGATCGTGGCCCTGGGTCGCTCCGCGTCACAAGTGCTTCTGAAGTGCGAACGTTCTCTCGGCTCATTGCGGGGAAAAACATATGATTATCGTGGTGTTCCTCTGGTGGTTACTTATCATCCTTCAGCTTTGCTGCGCAACCCCGATAACAAACATTTGGCCTGGCAAGACCTCAAGCTGGCCTTGAAATTATTGGGGTTGTCCGTACCGGGCAAAAGATAGCGCTAATGATCGCTAAACTAGTATTCCCCATCCCTTTAGATAAGGAATTTGACTATATCGTGCCGGAGGAATTTGCCGCTGATATGGCGCCCGGCCGTTTTGTTATTGCCCCCTTCGGCCGGCGCAGCGCCTGCGGTTTGGTGACGCGGCTTGCGGATCGCTCCAGTGTGCCCGGCTTAAAGGCGATCCAGGACCCTCTGGTTAGCGTGCCGCCGCTTAGCGCGAACCTGCTGCGGCTGGCTTCCTTTGTTTCCCGTTATTATCTTTGTTCCCTTGGCGAGGCCGTATTTAGTATGACCCCCTCTTGGTTGAGCCGTAAGTCGCTGTATTTGCTTAGTCCCCGTCGGGGCGCGGCAGAACGTCTGGCTGATATGCCCCTTGATGCTGAAAAGCGGCTCTTGGCGAAGCTGATAAAACAGGGTCATATTTCGTTCAAGAGTTTAAGCCCGGCGGCGCGGGCGTTAAGGCGCGCCAGGTTGATCAAGATAGAGGAGAAGCTGGAGATGACGGGGCTTGACGCGGACGATACCCAGCCGCGGGAATTGCGTTTTGGCCAAGGGCCGAAGCTGACCGTGGCGCAGCGGCGAGTCGTGGATGAGTTACTCTCGCCGGCGGCTGAAGCAGCCGAGACGTTTTTGCTGCACGGGGTTACCGCGGCGGGGAAGACCGAGGTGTATCTTCGTGTGATGGAGTCGGTGCTGCGCCGGGGCCAGGATGTTATCTTTTTGGTGCCGGAGATATCGCTGACGCCGCAGATCGGCGGCTGGATAGAGGAACGGTTCGGTGCGGCGGTGATCCCGTTTCATAGCGGACTTGCCAATAAAGAGCGGCGGCACAACTGGTTGCTGGCGGCCCGCGGCCAGGGCCGGGTCGTGGTGGGCGCGCGTTCGGCGCTTTTTGCCCCCTTGCCTAAGCTTGGCTTGATAGTGGTAGATGAGGAGCCGGAGGGGGCTTATAAGCAGGAAGACGCGCCTCGGTATAACGCGCGTGATCTGGCTGTGGTACGAGGCGGGATGGAAAAAGCCCAGGTAATATTGGGGTCCGCGACTCCGGCGGTGGAGAGTTATTATAACTGTTCGCGCGGCAACTACCGGTTGCTGGAGATGCCGAGCCGGGTGGACGATAGGCGGCCGCCGCGGATCGAGGTGGTGGATCTGCGCCGTGTGATCGGTAAGAGCGGCGTGGCGAGCATTTCACATCCGCTTAAGCAAGCGATCGGTGCCAGATTGGAAAAAGGGGAGCAGACGTTGCTTTTTCTCAACCGGCGCGGTTACGCTACAAGCCTTGTCTGTGCCGGCTGTGGCGAGGTGATCCGTTGCCGTGACTGCGCTTTGTCCCTTGTTTATCATCGCCAGGAGGAAAAATTACGCTGTCATTATTGCGCCTACCAATTGGACCCGCCGACGCGTTGTCCGGATTGCGGCGGCGAGCGGCTGATCAGGCTGGGCGCCGGTACGGAGCGGGTTGCCGAGGAGTTAACGGGCCTCTTCCCGCGAGCCAGGATCCGTCGTCTGGATGTTGACATTGGCAGGCGGCGCGGCGCGTACGAGGAGACTTTTTCTGCTTTGCGGCAGGGGGAGATAGATATCCTGATCGGTACGCAGATCATAGCTAAGGGCCTGGATTTCCCGGAAGTAACACTGGTCGGGGTGGTGCTGGCCGATGTGGCGCTTAATCTGCCTGATTTCCGTTCGAGCGAGCGTACCTACCAATTGATAACCCAGGTGGGGGGCCGCGCTGGCCGCGGGAAGAAGGATGGCCTGGTGATCGTGCAGACTTATAGTCCGGAACATTATAGTGTGCAGACGGCTTGCCATGCCGGTTACAGCGACTATTATATGCAGGAGTTAGCGTTCCGGCGCGAGCATAACTATCCGCCTTTTTGCCGCCTGGTCAATATACTTTTTCTTTCGCGGCGGGCGACGGCGGCGCGAGATGCCGCCGCCGGGATGAAACGGCGGCTTGCGTCCGCTGCGTCACGACAGGGGCTGGATATGGAGTGCCTGGGGCCGTCCCCGGCCTATCGCGCCTGCTTGAAAGGCCAGTACCGGTATCAATTGATATTTAAATTCCCACGTCAGGGTAAGTGGCATCAGCTTTTGCGCCAAGTGGTCCTCAAAGAGCGTGCCGCTAATCGTTTGGTGGACATTAAAGTGGACGTAGATCCGCTGAGCCTGCTTTGAGTGATTGATATCGCCGGAAAATCGTGATAATATAAATGCGCTTTGTCGTTAAATCAGATCTGGGCCGGTAATCCCGCCGGAATGCTCAGAGATATCCAAACGTGAGGCCAAAGGAATGGAAGTAAAATACCTTGATCTTAATAAGCAGTACCTTTCCATAAAAAAAGAAGTGGACGCGGCTATTGCCAAGGTGATAGAAAAGTCAGCCTTTGCCGCCGGTCCTTTTGTTCAGGAGTTTGAGGCGCGCTTTGCCGAGGCGCATGGCTGCAACTATTGCGTCGGTGTGAATTCGGGCACTGCCGCTTTGCACATATTGATGCTGGCTTTGGGCATAAAGCCGGGTGATGAGGTGGTGATGCCGGCGAATACTTTTTTTGCCACTCCTGAATCGGTCAGCCTGGCCGGCGGGCGGCCTGTTTTTGTCGATTGTGAGGATAGCTATTATAATATAGATCCGGCTGAGATAGAGAAGGCGGTGGGGGAGAAGACCAGGGCGATAATTCCGGTACACCTCTACGGTCAACCGGCGCGATTAGATGAAGTGCGGAAACTGGCGAAGAAATATAAGCTGGTGATGATCGAGGATTGTGCCCAGGCGCATCTCGCTGTTTTTCGGGGCAAGAGCGTCGGCTCTTATGGTTTGGCGGGATGTTTCAGCTTCTATCCCGGCAAGAACCTGGGCGCTTTTGGCGAAGGCGGCGCGGTGGTCACGAACGATAAGAAACTCTACAGTGACCTGCTGGTGCTGAGGGACCACGGCAGTAGCGAGAGGTACTGCCACGAGCGCATCGGTCACAACTACAGGATGGACGGGATCCAGGGCGCGGTCTTGAATGTGAAGTTGAAACATCTTCCGGCCTGGACGGAGAAAAGACGGCAGAACGCCGCTCTGTATTGTGAGCGGCTGGGAGGCATTGAGGAGATAATCCTGCCCCGGCAAGCGCCCGATGTGAAGCATGTCTACCACCTATTTGTCATTCGTGTACCACGACGGGAAAAGTTGGTGGCCCATCTGAATGATAACGGTATTCAGTGCGGCGTTCATTATCCCATTCCCTGCCATTTGCAGAAAGCTTACGCTTTCTTAGGTTACAAGCAAGGCGATCTGCCGGTAACGGAAAAGTTGTGCCGCGAAGTGATCTCGTTGCCGATGTCGGAACAACTGACGGATAAAGAGATTGAGTATGTGGCCGAGAAAATCGGCGAGTTTTATAAGAAGTGAACGAAGCATGGTTGTGCTGGAGTTGAAAATTGATGTATCGGATGCGATTCCACGGCTAGAAATTTGATGTCTAGTCGTAGTTTATTCCACGGGGATAAAAACACCTCCGGCTTCAGCCGGAGGTGTTTTTATTTGAAATTTATTCAAATTGACAGCCTAATGCCGAAATGATATGATTTACGGGATATTATTTTTATGTCTAATCCATAATAATACCCGATAACTCATGCCTACAAAAACCAGGCGTGGAAGCAAAAAATCTGCGGTGAAGAGAAAAGGGGGACGCTTGGGGCGGCATTCGCTTATTCTGCTGATAATCTTGCTTTTCGCGGCTTTCCTGAGGTTTTACGCCCCTACCTGGGACGCCACTCAGTCGCCGGAAGGCCGCTGGTCGGTTCACTTGCAGCATCCCGATGAACGCATGGTCTTTATGACTACGCAGCGGGTGAGTCTTAATAATCTCAATCCTGAGTTTTTTGCTTACGGTTCCTTCCCTTTCTATTTCTTGAAATCACTCTCTGTTGGATTGGGGAAGGTTTTTCCAGTCCTTTTACCCGGACATGCCGGTTTCTATTTTCTGGGGCGGATCATTTCCGGTATTTTCGGCTTGTTGTCGGTATGGTTGACTTATTTGATCGCTTGCCGGCTTTTTGGCAGGGGCGCGGGGCTGCTGGCGGCGGCATTCCTGGCTTTTTCCGTTTTGCACATCCAGCTTTCGCATTATTACGCGGTGGACGTGATAATGGTTTTTTTCGTGATGCTGGTGGCCTATCTCTCCATCAATATTATGCAGCGTGGACACTGGCGCGATTACGCGTTATGCGGGTTGGTGGGGGGGATCTCACTGGCTTGTAAGTTTACTGCCATTGCCGCGATAGCGATGCCATTGACCGCGCACGTTCTGGCGCTTTTTACGCGGGATTATCCCAAGCGCGAGGCCAGGAAGGGATTTTGGTGGAAATTAACTTATCGTTCAGGTTGGATGAAATTGTTGGCGTTGATATATGCTTACGCCTTCTTTTTCTTCTTGGCCCAACACTACGCTGTGCATAGCAGGGTTGCTACCTGGATTTTCTTTGGTGTGGCAGGATTATTCTGGTTCAGCAGTTACTATTTTCTGCGTTTCCAGGAGATATACGGGGGCAGGGTATGGCTGGCTGCTCGTCAGGCCCTTTTTGGCCTTTTGTGGGCGTTGGCCGGCGGCGTTGTCGTGGCCAGCCTCTTTTGGCCCGAGAAGGTCTATTGGTGGCAGTTCCTGAGTAATATCGGCGAGCAGGGAAGGATGGCTGGCGGAGTGGGCATTCCCTGCTATGTCTTGCAGTTCCGTAACACGCCGATGGTTTTCTATCAGTTAAAGCAATTTCTTAAATGGGGTGTTGGTTACCCGCTGGGTCTGTTGATGCTGGGCAGTTTCTTTTATTATGTTCTGAAGAATCTGGGACTTGCGATATACAACGCGGTGGGATGGCTGCGGACGCGTAAATTCCTGCCTTTCAGCAAGGAAGAGCTTTTGATGCTCTCTTTCTCCGCGCCTTTCTTTTTAATCACCTGTTCCTTCTACGTAAAATTTTTGCGTTACATGATACCTTTGTATCCTTTCTTTGCTATTTTTGCCGCAACATTCGTGATCTGGCTTTGGCGGCGGGCCAAAGGACATAAATGGGCCGGTTTGGCGATTAAGGGGTATGTGGCCCTGGCGCTGGTGGCCGCCGTGTTTTATTCACTGGCCTTCGTTAACATATATAGTAAGGAATTGACGCGCGCGGCAGCCTCGCGTTGGATCTACGCCAATGTGCCGGCCGGATCAAGCATCGCGCTGGAAGAATGGGATGATGATCTGCCCTTTCATTTGGCTGGTGTCGGCCATCGGGGCATCTACCGTTACCAGAAGATGCGGATATATGATCTGGACGGAGCTACTTTCCGTGAAAGAATTGCCAGTCAATTGGCTGATACCGATTATGTGGTGATGACCAGCAAAAAGTTATACGGTACCTTGGTGAATTTTCATGCGGCGCATAAGCCGTTTATTGGCAAGCTGCGCTATGACGGGGCCAAGGTGGATATCAATCCCCGTCCGATGTGCGCCAGTTATTACCAATTGATGTTTGACGGTGGGCTGGGGTTCCGCTTGGCGCATGAAGAATATAATTATCCCAATCTCTTCGGCATAGAACTCAAGGACTACGACGTAGAAGAGACCTTCCGCGTTTACGACCACCAACGGGTGTTGATCTTTAAAAAGATAGAACAACTTTCGGCGCAAGAGATCCAGCAGCGGATCGAGACAATGCAGGCGAGCCGCTCGCCGCAGGAGCTGCTTAGGAAGCCTCTGCGTTTGGAAGATCCCGCGGCGGCGGTAGCGCTGGTCACGAGTCCCGTATTACCTGTCGAGTCTACTTCCGAAGCGACGGCAAAAGAGTCGCGGGTCACAGGTCCCGTGTCACGCGTCAAGCCTACTTCCGAAGCGACACGTGCCCCCGAAGAGGAACGACCCGAGACGCGCGACGCGCGACGCGTGACAAGCGCTGGGACGGAAGCGCAAGAACCAGAATGGTCCGGCGCGGACATAAACAAAAATATCGGCGCGCCGATGGGTAAGCTCTGGCATCTGCCTTATCATTGGAGCACTACGGTTTTGGTCTGGTTGTTGCTGGTAGAGCTGGCAGGATTGGTCGCTTTGCCGTTGATGGTGATGCTCTTTCGGCGTTTCCCGGACTGCGGTTATGGGTTTTCCAAGGTGGCGGGGTTGCTTTTGCTGGCCTGGGCCAACTGGATGTTGGTTAACCTGCGCGTTATTCCGTTCCACCAGTGGGCGGTAGCGCTGACGCTGACCGGGTTGGCCGGGCTGTCCTTTTGGCTGTACCGTCGTTACCGTGAGTTTATTAGGGGCGCGCTGGTTGCGGCCCGCAAGACGATACGCTACAGTGAGCTGGTTTTTTTGCTGGTGTTCTTTGTGTTTTTGCTGATCAGGGCCCTGATGTCGGATGTGCACAGCATTGCCGGGCACGGTTACGGCGGCGGCGGGGAGCCCCTGGGCATAACTTATCTTTCCACCATGATGCGCGCCAGCCATTTCCCGCCGCACGACCCTTGGTTTGCGCCGGGCAGTTCCAATTATTACTATTGGGGTTATGTTATCCTGGGGACGCTCTCCAAGCTGGCGGGGTATTTACCCTGGATAAGCTATAACCTGGCCATTCCGCTGCTGGTGTCGCTAGTGGTGGCCGGTCTTTTCTCGTTGTTGTTGGCGCTTACCGGTAGCCGCGCCTGGTCGCTGGCCGGCTCCCTGGTTATCACCGCCGGCGGCAATATCTGGGCGCTGCTCTTTCCGATATTTCGCCGGCCGATGATGCTTGATTTTTGGGATTGGCGGGAGTTGACCGCGTCACTGCGGCGTTTTCTGAATGAACTTACCTCCTGGAACAATGTTTGGGATTGCACCCGTTTTCACGGCAGCAATCCGTCCCTTTCCGCGGGGGGCATGATCTATGAGTTCCCGTTCTTTACCTATCTCTACGGTGATTTTCATCCACACAATATTATTATTCCCTTTGCGGTACTCGGCCTGGGCCTGGGCCTGTCGGCGGCGACTGGTCTGTTTGTCTTTGAGCCGGGCAGAAAAGCCTTTAAAGCGCCGTTAATGACCCTGGGCCTGTTCCTCTTTACCGCGGCGGTGACCCTGGGCATGTCTTTTCCCACCAATACTTGGAACTATCCGACGATGGCCTTCATACTTGTCGTTTGCTTCCTGTATGGCTGGTGGATGAGGTCGCCGCGTCGAACCCTTCGGCTCGCTTCACTCGCTCAGGGCAGGCTGTCAAGGGTCAAAGGTCGAAGATCGAAGCGGGGACGGGGCGCGGGCCGGAGGCTGTTTTGGTTCAAGGGGATAGGGCTGGCGGTGGGTATGATACTCTTGTCGTTCGTGCTTTACTTGCCGTTCCACTTGCATTTTCAGCGGGGAGGTACGGGGGTGCATCTGTTGCGTTCGGGCGAGCGAAATATTTCTACTTATCTCCTGTTTATTTATTTCAGTCCCTTTGTTATCGGCGCGCTTGCCTTGTTGGCGCTTAATTTAAAACCATCGCTGTCAGGTGTCGCGGATTCACTGAAGAAAACCTGGCGTCGCGTGAAGCGGCGCCGCCGCGAAAAGCCGGTGGCGTTATTGCGGCGGCGTCTGGGGGAGGCGTTGTTTGGGGATGGTGGACGGACCGTTATTTTTGTCGCGCTCTGTCTGACCCTTTCGTTTTGTTTGTGGCTGTTGGCGCTCGGACAGGGCCTGATCTTGACGTCCTGTCTGCTGCTGATCTTTGCCGTGCTGGGGTTCTTTCTCACCGCGCAAGGTCACGCGGCGCGTTTTGCTTTGTTGCTGTCGATCGCCAGTTATCTGATCGTTATCGGTTGTGAGAACATATTCATCGCTGACCGGACCAACACGGTATTCAAGTTTTATATCCAGGCCTTTGTTTTTCTCGGGCTGGCTTCTTTTTACGGTATGTTCCTGTTTTGTCAGGTCTATGCCAAATGGTGGGGAGGGTTCCTGAAACGCACGCTCTGGGGCTGGCGATTTCTGGGAACTGTGCTGCTGATTTTCGCGGGCTTTGTTATCACCGCCGGTTGGACAGAAGAATACTTGCTTAGTCCGCTCTTTGTAGTGACGGCATTGTTGGTGTTGCTGGCGGTCCTGTTGTGGTCGAAGCTGGACAGCTGGATCTTCAAGTTGGGAGTTGTTTTCTTGGCGGCTTTCCCCCTGTTGACCGCTGTGGTCAGCCAGCGCGTTTTCTCCGCTACGGGGGAGACATATCTGGGCTTAAATTGGCACTTCCTTTGGCTCGCTTGCCTGATAACGGCGTCTTTGCTTTTAGGGCTTAAGAAAAAGTCCGGGGGCGCGCGCGATTTGCTGGCGGCTGTTCTGGTGGTGATCATGTTGATAAGCGTTGGCTATCCTTTGATGGCCGTATCGGTCAAGGCCGGGCTCTGCCATCAGAACCGGCGGGGCGAGAACCCCTTTCGTCTGGACGGCTTGAAATTCTTGTCCGAAAAGGAGGCCGATACGGTTGGGCGGCATCCATATGATCGGCACGATTATCAGGCGATAATCTGGCTCTGGGATAACATGTCTGAAACAAGGGTGATCGTGGAAGCGCCGGGAAAGGATATGTATAGCGGCGAGAACAGGATAGCTATTTATACGGGTTTGCCTACCGTGTTGGGCTGGAAGCACCAGGTGACCCAGCAACACAGCAGCGTGCAGGCGGGGATGGACGCTGTCCAGCGCTTGGCGCATATACGCATGATATACCGGGCGCCTTCTCGCGCCAAGACCATGGAACTTTTGGACCGCTATGCTGTTGATTATGTATACCTGGGTAATATTGAGCGCCGTAGATACCGGTTGCCGGAGGAAACTAAATTCGATGGTTGGTTGCCGGTGGTTTATGAGAATGAAGGGGTTTGCATATATAAAGTAATAAGGGATTCTGAATTATGAATTCTTAGTTATGAATTATGAGTTGCGAGCCACGAAACTATAGTTCGTAGTTCAATGTATGTGGGATGTGGGAAGCAGTACATAACATACTACATCCCACGAACAATGAACTAAAGCACATCCCGTGAACAACGAACGAAAAAGAGGTTAACTTATGATAGATGTAATGTTATTCTACCTCGTTTTAACCGCCATGGGCTTGGCGGCGTTTCCGCTTGTTTCCCTGTTGCTGCCGAATTTGCCTGATCGGGGCTATCCTTTAGCGCGGGTGTTGGGCCTGGTCTTGACCACATTTCTTTGCTGGTATCTGGCCGCGCCGATGCTCTTCTCTTACACGCGTGGACTGATAACGGCGTGCATTTTCATAGTAGCTGTGTTGTCGCTGATCGTTGTTTTTAAGCGGGCGGATGATCTTAAAACTTTTTTTCGCCGGCGATTGGGATATGTCCTGGTGAGCGAGGCGCTTTTCCTGATACTTTATCTTTTTTTCGCGCTGGTGCGCGCTCATTTTCCTAATATCTCCGGCACCGAGCAACCGATGGATCTCGGCCTCTTAAACGGTATAGTGCGTAACAGCCACCTGCCGCCCAATGATCCCTGGATGACGGGACAAACCATCACCTATTACTATTTCGGTTACTTGATGCTGGCGATGATTACCAAACTATCGGCCGTGGCCGGGGGGGTGGCCTATAATCTTTCCTTGGCTACGCTTTTTGCCCTGGCTTTCATGGGGGCCTTTTCGTTGGCGTATAATTACTCGCGGCGTTACCGCTGGGCGTTTTTTGGCGGTGTCTGTTTGGTGGGCATCGGCAACCTGGATGGTTTGATCCAGCTTATTACGGAGCGGTCGCTTATACCGAGCGCGCACTGGTGGTGGTTCCGCCCGGCGCGTGTGATCCCGGCGGACGGGACAACGAATTTGATAACGGAATTTCCCTCCTTTAGCTTCGTGCTTGGCGACCTGCATCCGCACGTGATGGCTATTCCGCTGGCACTACTGGCGATGTCTGTTGCCTATAATCTGCTCTTGGAGAAAAAATTGGGACTGGCGGCGCTTGCTGTGCCGCGTTCCTTGAGCTTTATAATTCTAATCGTGTTGCTGGGCATGCTGGGGACGACCAACAGTTGGGATTACCCAACGTATATGTTCCTGATCGCGGTATGTTTCTTTTGCGGCCAGTACTTGAATCACGGGCGTATTGACGGCGCGTATCTAAAAAACGTGATGACGCTCGCCGTTCCGGCGGCGGCCTTATCCTTCTTTATTTATTTTCCCTATTACCATAACTTTGCTTCGCAGGCCAAGGGCCTGCGTCTGGTCAGCCTGCGCACTCCTTTCTATTACCTGTTGGTCCTTTTCGGCTTATTTATCTTGATCGCCATCGCTTTTCTCGTGGTGCGCTTGCGTTCTATTTACCGGGAACGGGGTAATTCGATTATTAAAGATGGCAAGGCCGTTTGGTCGGAGATCAAGGGCGCCGCGGGGGAGCAGAAGAGCGGTTGCCCCGCTTGCGGCGCTGATTCCGGCGCGCCGGCTACTTATTGTTGGAAATGCGGCGCTAAACTATTGTCGCCTGAGGAGCTTGGCGGCGCGGAGGAAACGGGCGGGCTTTTAACTGCGGCCCCGGTTTTTTTGCTTTCCTTGTTCCGTGTGCCGGAGTGGTTGCGGAGCAAGGGGCGCTGGGCTTCGCTCTTGTTTCATCGCGGGCTGGAATGGTTGTTGAGTAGGGTTCGTTGGACTTCGCGTTTGTTTCGTGGCCGAAAGCGGTGGTTGAGCGAAGGTCGTTTTGCGGCAATTTTGTTTCGTTATCGGGAGCGGTTGCTGGGCGAGGGGCGTTGGCTTGTTCTCGTTGCTGTTGTGGTGACGGCGGGAATACTGGTTGTCCTGGAGTTAGGCAAGCTGATAGTGATGTTCTTGTCTTTGTTGCTGGTGATACTTTTTTCGCTGGCGGTTTTTCAGCGTGAAGATCAGCGCAAAAATCTAATGGTGCATATCTTTTTTGCCACAGCCTTCTTGCTGGTATTCGGCTGCGAGTTTCTTTATATTTCGGATGTGTTTGATAACGGTCCCTTGGCGCGTATGAATACGCTCTTTAAGTTACATTATCAGGCTTGGATGATATTCAGCGTCGCGGCCGCGGCGGCCGCGGCCTACCTGTTTGATGGGGATAAATTAACCTCTCGTTGGAAACTGTCTGTCGGGGTTTGCGGCCTGGTTATGCTGTTGGCTGCCGCGGTTTATTTTCCTACGGCGACGCTGGCCAGGGCGCGGGAGTATAGCGGTCGTGCCACCTTGGACGGCAATCACTATAAGAGCGAGATCTGGCCCGGGGACTACCGTGCGGCGCGCTGGCTGGCCCGCAACGTGAAGGGTGACCCGGTATTGTTGGAAGCCAGCGATGAGAAGGGGGGGGCCTATAGTGAGTACGCGCGCATATCGGTGATGACCGGCTTGCCGATCGTGCTTGGCTGGGCGCACCATGAGAACCAGTGGCGGGGTGCATGGCCCGGCGGTGTTCTGGCTGATGTCAGAGTGATGTACTCTACTACAAATATTGACGAAGCCCAGCAACTGATGCGTAAGTATCGGGTCAGTTATGTTTATGTTGGTGAGCTTGAGCGCCGCGCTTATTCCGGCGAGTGGGCCAAGGGATTGGATAAATTTGGGGAGTTCATGCGGCTGGTATATGATAAAATGGGGGTTCAAATTTATTATTGGGAGCTTTGATAAAATCACTTCCTTATTTATGAAAATATCAAATAAAGAAAAATGGTTATTGATCGGCCTGGGGGCGGTTCTGCTGCTGGTGTTTGCCAGGCTGGCAACTGTTTTGCGTTTTGCACCGGTCGATGAAGAAATGGTCTCTATTTCCGCCGGGGCGGATAGCTTTGGCCAAGGCGAGCTGTACTATCCGCGCGGTGTGGCTGTTGGGCCGGCGGGAGATATATATGTGGTTGATTCCGGAAATTGTGCCGTGCGTGTTTACTCTCCCCTGGGGAAGCAGCTTCGTTCTTGGGGAAAATGCGGCACGGATCCCGGGCAATTCAAGGAGCCAGGCGGTATAGCGGTGGGCGGGGACGGTACGGTAGTGGTGGCGGATACCTGGAACCATCGAGTCCAGTTATTTGACCGGGACGGCAAACTTTTAAATGAATGGTCAGTACCGGATGGGATGTTCGGCCCGCGTGATGTAGCGATAGATGGATTCGGCCATATCTATGTGGCCGATACCGGCAAACACCGCGTCTTGAAGTTTGACAAGGACGGTAAACTTATCAGGAGTCTGGGCGGCGATAAGTCAAAAAAGGTCGGTTTCTTTAATGAGCCTTTTGGCTTGACGGTTAACGGGGAGAACGAGCTTTATGTGGCTGACCGGCTTAATTACCGTTTGCAGATATTTAGTCGCCAGGGAACGTACCGGCGCGGTATCAAGATCAAAGCCTGGGCGGAAGAGCAGTATCTCATGGAACCAGACATTAGCGTTGACAACGAACGCCGCCTGGTCTATGTGAGCGATCCCTTCGCGGCACGGCTGTTGAAATATGACTGGTTGGGCGAGTTGATCGGCGAATACAAGGAAGATGATCAAGGACATTCCCTTTTCACTAAGCCGGTAGGCGTCGCGGTGGGGCAGGACGGTCGCGTTTATGTCAGCGATGTGCTGGAGCATAGGATCGTTGTTTTGGATACGATGAACGGAAAGTAGCATGGTTAGAAAAAAGAAAACAGTTAGCAAACGAACGGTGCGTCCGGCTAAGAAAAAACGTAAAGGCCTAAGCCTGGCCGAGAAGGTCGTACTGGGTCTGGTAGTGTTCGTGATCACGGCTACTATGCTTACGCTTGGTTTGTCCCAGTTGTTTCATTGGCGGCAGACAAGGCAACTGGTGACGATCGAGAAATTCAGTTTTTTCGGTGCAGGGCAGATAGAGGGCGGGTTTGACTTGGCACTCGACAAACGGGGGTTTTTGTACTTGATGGATTTGGATGCCAACCAGATCTTGAAATATGATCTACAGGGGAAGCTGCTCAAGCGTTTCGGTGGCAAGGGTGAGACGGCGGGGCTTTTTAGCGAGCCGTACGGCCTGGCGGTGGACAGGGACGGTGCGGTGTTCGTAGCTGACACTTGGAACGGTAGAATACAGAAGTTCAGCGGCGAAGGCGTTTTTTTGCGGGAGTTCCCCGGCAAGTTCTATGGGCCGCGTGACGTGGCCGTGGATCGTGCCGGCAATATGTATGTTGCCGACTCCGGGCAGCATCAGATAGAGAAGTTGCGCGCGGACGGAAAGCCCAGCGCGCAATGGGGCAGCCCGCAGACGGCCTGTAGCCGTAAACGGGGGCATTTCTGTGAGCCGCGCAGCCTGGACATTGATAGCCAGGGCAATATCTACGTCCATGATGTGGGTAACAAGCGCATACAGAAACTGGATCCTCAGGGGAACGTGGTCGCGGCCTGGTCGGTGCGCTGGGCTCATGCTAAGGAGTCGGATTATCCGTTTGTCGCGGTCGGTGATGACGGTAATATTTATGTTTCCTGTCCCACAGAGAACGTGGTGGCCTGTTATACGCCGCTGGGGGAGCTGCGCGCTTTCTATCGGCTGGCTGGCGAGGGGTTCAAATATCCTACCGGTGTCGCCTTTGCCTGCGGTAAGTTGTATGTGGTCAACCGGGATATCAAGCAGGTCGCGGTGTGCGAGGTGCCGAGGCAGTAGGCGCGTCTATCGACTATCGGGCTATCGTCTATCGCGCTTGAACGATAACCGATAGACAAGCGACGATAGACGAACGACGGCGGTTCTCGCGGAAAGAGAATAAGGATAAACGGAGATATTAACTGTGGCGAACAAGAAATCTAAAAAACCATACGTAACTGTGATCATGCCCGCCTACAATGCGTCCAGGACGCTGGAGTGGACCTATAACGAGTTGCCCCATGATATAGTGGATGAGGTGATCCTGGTGGATGACGTGTCCGCGGATGATACCATCAAGGTAGCTAAACGATTAAAGATAAAGGCATTTCTGCATAAACAAAACAGGGGCTATGGCGGTAATCAAAAGACCTGCTACACGGAGGCGCTGAAAACGAAGGCTGATATTATTGTTATGGTGCATCCTGATTACCAGTATGACGCTACGAAACTGCCGCAACTCATCCAGCCGTTGATAGACGGGCGTGCGGAAGTCGGTTTCGGCTCCCGCCTCCTGGGTGGCGGCGCCTTAAAGGGCGGTATGCCCTTTTATAAGTACCTGAGCAATAAGTTTCTCACAACAGTGGAGAATTTAGTGTTTGGCTTGCGGCTTTCCGAATACCATACCGGTTACCGCGCGTTTAAACGGGAAGTGCTGGAGAATATTCCCTTTCAGCTTATCTCTGATGATTTTATTTTCGACCAAGATATTGTGGCCCAGATCGTGTATTTTAAATATCGTATCAGTGAGACTGCGGTTGAGACGCGATATTTTCCGGAAGCTTCGTCGATCAATTTTTGGCGTAGTGCTAAGTATGGATTGTCGATTTTTCGCACCTTAATGCGTTATTTATTGCAAAAGAGCAAACTGGTGCGCTATTCGATGTTCAAGCGCATGAAGCATGATTATGAAAGAGTTAAATAAGAGGGATACGGAATACGGTAGACGGAATACGGGGGCTACTGTGGGTACACGGAACACGGTACACGGCACACGGGGCTTCAGGAGCAGGTATCCAGTGTCCAGTGTCCTGTGTGCTGTGTCCCAAGGGAGCGTGCGATGAAAGTATTAATAACCGGCGGTGCGGGGTTTATCGGCGTGAACGCGGCGGCCTCTTTTCTCGCTTTGCGGGATAAGGTCTATGTCTATGATAACCTTTGTCGTCCGGGTACCGGCGCGAACTTGCGCTGGCTCAAGGCCCAGGGGAAACCTGTCTTCTGCCGTGGTGATATCAGGGATGTATCGCGTTTGCGCACCTTTTTTCGTCGCCACGGTCCTTTTGCGCTCATTTTGCATCTCGCCGGCCAAGTTGCGGTGACTACTTCGGTGATTGAACCACGCGAGGATTTTGAGATTAACGCTTTGGGGACATTTAACCTGTTGGAGGCGACACGCCAGTATTCTCCCCGGGCTGTCTTTATCTTTGCTTCGACCAATAAGGTGTACGGTGGCCTGGAAAAGGCCAGTGTGGTAAAGGGGAGCAAGGGCTACCGCTTCCAGCGGCTAAAGCAGGGGATTCCCGAGGACTGGCCTTTGGACTTTCATTCGCCTTACGGGTGTTCCAAGGGGGCGGCGGACCAATATGTCAGAGACTACCATCGGATCTATGGGTTGAAAACGGTGGTGATGCGCCAATCCTGCATATATGGTTACCGGCAGTTTGGGCTGGAAGATCAGGGCTGGGTGGCTTGGTTCCTTATTGCGCTTAATGGTGGGATTCCTGTGACCATATATGGTGATGGCTTGCAGGTACGGGATATTTTATTTATAGATGATCTGGTGGCAGCGTATCGTTTGGTGTATAAGAACATCGGACGCAGTGTGGGTCGGGTTTATAATATCGGTGGTGGTCCGCGCAACGCTATCGCCGTGCGTGAGGTGATAGATTACTACGCGGCGTGGAGCGGTAAGCCGGTTCGGCCACGGCGCAGTGGTTGGCGTCCCGGCGACCAGAAGATATACATAAGCGATATCCGTAAAGCCGGGCGGGAGCTTTCCTGGTCTCCTAAGGTAAGCGCAGCGCAGGGCATTGCCAGGCTAAATGAATGGATATCTGAAAATCTTTGCTTATTCAAGAATGTGTTGCCGGGAGTATGAAGGATTTTACGCGGGATAAGTGATAATTATGTGACGGTAATTTTCTTGAGTTTTAAGGTTTTAATATTTTTTAATATCGCATGGGAGTGAAAATGGCTAAACAGAATGAACAGAGGCTAAGTATGAAGGGTTTGAAGTTAAAAGGAAAGAAATTTGAATTGGGTAAAAAAACCAAGGTTTTAGGGATTGTGAGGATATTTGTGGTTATCTTGGTGTTCGAGGTGTTCTATATGGCTAGAAAGAAGATGCGGGAACATATAAATCTAACAAGTGTAGCGGTATTGGACATTGCTAGAGCTTACGTTGATATGGCCATTGACCGGCAGGGGGACGTTTATATATTATCGGCTGATCTTGGCGTAGTAAAGAAAGAGAAGGGCAAAGAGCCCCAAACGTGGGCCTTTGATACCCCGAAGTCCGCTATTGCCGTGACTAAAAATTCGATATTGGTCACAAGCGGTACGGGATCTTTTCGCCGTATTGATAAGAAAACCGGTAAGCAAGAGGAAGTGGTGGTGGAAGGATTTACCGAACTAAGAGGTATGGCCACGGATGATAAAGACCGTATCTATATGAGCGATACGAATAAGAACCGAATAGTTGTTCTGAAAGAGGACGGTGAGATAAAAAATATTTTTGGCGACGAAAGCGGCAAGGAAATGCTGCTTCGCCCGTGTCACATTGCTTGTGATAACAAGTATATTTATGTGATGAATGCTGGTATGAGAAGAATTAATAAGTACACATTGAACGGGAAATTCAAGCGGAGTTGGGCGTATTTATGGGAAAAAGACTCGGTTGAGAACATAGCTGTCGATTTTAACGGACATCTTTATGTTAATGACCATCTCCACAGCAGGGTGTGGATATTCAGCACCGATGGCAAGATGATCGGCACCTGTAACAAGGACGCGAGAGGGGTTTTTGAGTTTATTGCGCCGGGGGGGATCGCGGATGATAAAAACGGTTACATTTATGTGGCCAGCCATTGGATAGGTAAGTTTGAACCGTTTGATTGAGTAACCACCATCTCTCTCGGCGCCTTCCACTCCCATTTTTAGAGGAGGGAAGGCACGGGGTCGCCGTTGGCGACCGGAGCCCTACACTAGGGAGAGGGAGGAAGAAGGAGGAAAAGCTTGTGGTCGCCTGCCGGCGACCGTTCGGGACAAGAATACTGCGGGTGTTAGCCCGAGGATTCTTATTCCGCACGGCAAAAGATAAAAGCCCCATCGGAACAAGAAGACGTGGGCGTTAGCCCGAGGATTCTTATTCCGTGGACTGAAATACACAAGCCCATCCGGAACAAGAATTCCGCGGGGATTCTTATTCCGCAGACTAAAATATACAAACCTAATCGGAACAAGAAGACGTGGGCGTTAGCCCGAGGATTCTTATTAAAAGGAGGATGTTTTAATGGTAAAAGGAAAAGGTGTTATCCCCGTGCGTGGCCATCTGACCAAGACTAAGCAAAAACATGCCAAGCTGGCGCGGCGGCCGACTAAAAAACCGAAATCAGATGGTGGCGGAGGATTGAGGATGGCCGAGAAGGTGGTATTGATAGCGGTCTTTCTTGTGCTGGCGTGCGCCGCCGGCTATTTTGTTTTTAGCTTTGTTTCGCTGGGGACGGCGCAGGAAGTAGGGTTTCCCCTGGTTGGGAGTTGGGGAGGAGAAGGGAGCAGCAAAGGGAAATTCATCGCACCACGTGGCCTGGCCGCCTCAGAGGATGAAGTGTTTCTGGTTGCTCACCAGTTGGCGCGGCTTAACGTCTACAATAAGCAGGGTGTGTTCAGGCGTAGTTGGGGCGGGGAGGGAACCGGTGCTTATGGATTCCAAAAACCATACGCTGTGGCGCTGGATCCTCAGGGTAACGTGTTGGTCATGGATACCTGGAACGGTTATCTTAAAAAATACACCAAGGCGGGTAAATTCATCACCAAATGGGGTGGTGAGGAATACTCGTTCTATGGGCCGCGCGGCATAGCCGTGGCACCTGATGGGACTATTTATGTGGCGGACACCGGACAGGGCCGTCTTGTCCAATTAAGTCCGCGGGGAGAATTTTTGGATAGTTGGGGTCGTCCCGGAAAGGGCAAGGAATGTTTCCGTGATCCGATGGGAGTGGCAGTAGGGCCGGCGGGCAACATTTATGTAGCTGATGCCTTGAATCATCGGGTGATGGTTCTTAGTCCCCGGGGTAAATTCCTCAGGAGGTGGCGGTTGGTCAAGGTGAATGGAGCATATACCTCAAGTGAGCATTACCTGGCGGTAGATCGGCGGGGGCGGGTGTTTGTTACTGATCCCAATGCCTCAACCATTCAGGTTTTCTCCGGGGAGGGTAAGGCGCTAGGCCTTTGGCAGAAGGTCAACTCCGAGCTGGCTTTTGGTTCCCCGGCAGGCGTAGCGGTAAGCCCCCAGGGAGATATCTATGTAGTGGACGAGAGACTGCATAAGATATTCGCTTTTAGAGATGAGATGACGCTGGTGGAATGATTCGCAGCTTGTAGCTCGGAGTTCGTAGCTCGTTAGCGCACGGATAAGGGCTAAAGGTTTAGAAGGTAATAAGAATGCTGAATTGCGAATGCCATGTTCCAAGTGCCAAGCAGTTGTTGGTGTAAGGTGCATATTAACTAGCTGGCGAGCTACTAGCTACTAGCTACTAGCTACTAGCTACGTCTGTTACGCCGTAGCCTTGGCGGAGGCGGAAGATACGGAATACAATACAGAGGAGAGCTAATAGTTGTGACCAAAGACGGGCGGGAAATAGTTAAATACGGGACCGTTCTATTGGGACTCTCTATGGTGGCCAACTTGCTGCAATGGTTGTTCCACGTCTTCGTTAGTCGTGGTTTGGGTCCTGCCGGTTATGGTGCCTATGTCGCTGTCCTTTCTGTTTTTGTGGTTATCGTTTATCCTTTGAGCGCGTTGCAGATGGCGGTGGCTGACCGGACTTCTCGTTACCACGCTGTGCGCAATCGGGCCGCTATTGGCGGCCTGTTGCATCGGATGCTACTGGGTGTTTTTGTTTCCCTGGTGGTGATTGCGCTTTTGATTGCGTTTTTTGGATCGATCCTGGTGACGAAATGGAAACTGCACGCTGATCAGATGTGGGTGCTTGGGATGTTGGTTGTGGCTGCGATATTAATGACGGTGGTGCGAGGGTTGCTCCAGGGATTGCAGCGTTTTGTTGCGCTTGGTCTGAATATTTTTATTGATTCTTTTGTGCGTTGTTTAGGCGGGATTGTGCTGGTTTATCTGATGCACCTTGGGGTGACCGCTGCGCTGGGTTCGTCCATTATATCCGCGTTTATCGCCGGATTATGCGGCGTATGGTTGTTGCGCAACTATTTTCTTATGAGCGGTCGTATGGAAAGCCGTGAGTTGAAGAGGATGTTCCTGGCTTTTTTGCCGATGTTGTTGACGATGTTTTTCTTTGGCGTTATGACCAATGTGGATATCTTGGTGGTGCGAGCGACCATGAACGGAGTGGATTCAGGGTATTACGGTGCCGCGCATAAAGTGGGCGAGATACTTATTTACGTGCCCATGGCTATCGTTGGCGTGATGTTTCCCAAGGTTTCGGCCTGTTCCGAGCAAAACAAAAAAACACGGCATTTGCTTTTCCTTTCGCTGGGTTATGCCGCGGTGATTTGTCTGGGGGGAGGAGTGTTTTGCCTGCTTTTTCCGGAGTTCGTTACAAAAATTATTTTTGGTGGCGACTTCCTGCCGGGGGCATGGATGGTCAGGCTTTTTCCCTTCGTTTTTATCCCCTTTAGCCTGGCGAACGTAGTGGTGAATTATTTGATCGCGCGGGGGCGGTTTGCATTCGGTTACTTGATGGGGGGAGTGATCGTCCTTTATTTGGGAGCACTCTGGCTATTTCACGCTACGGTCGTGCAGATAATGTGGGTAGAGTTTATAACGGGGATGGTGCTGCTGTTGTCCTTGTTGGTGTTCGGTCAGCGCCCGGGGAAGCTGCAGTCAGGGTAACGGTCTGGTAGTCACTAGTTGTTAGTCGTTGGTATTTAGTATGCCTGTGGATAAGCGACCAAATACTAAATACTAACAACCAAATACATAATTCATAATTGGAACGCGATTTATGCGAGAGAAGCGAGCGCTTAAGTTATCCGTATTGGTGCCGGCTTATAACGAAGCGGGAAATATTTATCGCAATATCCGCGAAATAGAACGCGCTTTGAAAACCGGCGGGCTGGATTATGAACTGATAGTCGTAGACGATGGCAGCGGGGATGATACTTATCGGGAGATCCGCCGCCGGGTAAAAGAGACCCCCCGAGTCAAGGGGCTTCGTTTGAATTGTAACGTCGGCAAAGGACAGGCGCTACGTGCGGCTTTTAAACTTAGCCGCGGGGAATTAGTCGCTTTTTTGGATGCGGACCTGGACCTGCCGCCGGATCAGCTTGTTGATTACGTAAAGATCATGGAACGCGAGGACGCGGAGGTGGTCAGTGGCGCCAAAATGCATCCTGAGTCGAAATTGGAATACCCACTTGGCCGGAGCATAGTATCGCGTTGTTACTCGCTGATCGTGTTGATGTTTTTTTCCTTGCCGTTGCGCGACACGCAGACGGGACTTAAACTCTTTCGCAGACGGGTGTTGGCGCGGATATTTCCGGTGATGATGGTGAAACGGTACGCGTTTGATCTGGAGTTGCTGGTGCTTGCGCATTATCTCCGTTACCGTATAATAGAAGCGCCGGTGCGGATCGTTTCGCGGCGGCCGATGGGCCGGATAAAGTTACACGATTACTATGTTACGGGTAATGATACCCTGGCGGTATTTTATCGCTTGCGGATCAAGCGATACTACCAAAGGAAGTTAGGTGGTCGGGGATAGGGGATCGGTGATGGTTTTTTTAGATAACGGCATTTATGTGGAGGTAAAAGCGGTGGAAAGACTATTGTTGATACATACTGTGCAAGTGATAACTTATCTCAAATTGAGTAAGAAGAGGTTGGGATTG
>JAUXIB010000187.1 GCA_030621225.1 candidate division FCPU426 bacterium | reverse complement strand
GCGCCGGCATCTCCGTGCGCGAACGCCGGTAGAGAACGTGTACTTCCGCGCCCATGCGCCGCGAGCAGCGCGCCGCGTCCATCGCGGTATTACCACCGCCGAGAACGGCAACGCGCTTCAAGGGGGGGATCGGTGTAGCGAACTCCGGAAAGCGGTAAGCCTTCATCAAGTTCATTCTGGTCAAGAACTCGTTAGCAGAATAAACGCCGTTAAGATTCTCCCCAGGCAGATTCATAAACATCGGCGCCCCGGCGCCGGTAGCTATGAACACAGCGTGGTAACCCTTTTTAAACAGCTCGTCAATGGTAAACAACTTGCCGATGATCACGTTTGGGGTTACCTCTACACCCAATTGCCTGAGAAAATCCACCTCTGACTCCACGATCGCTTTGGGCAGGCGAAACTCCGGAATACCATAGACCAGCACCCCGCCGGCCTTATGCAAAGCCTCAAACAAGCTCACCTTGTGTCCAAGCTTCGCCAGGTCCGCCGCGCAGGTCAACCCGGCCGGGCCGGAACCAACTACTGCCACCTGCTTACCGCTGCTCTTTTTTATTTTCGGGACACTTATCTTACCGCTGGCCCGCTCATAGTCCGCGGCAAACCGCTCCAGCCGCCCGATAGCCACCGGCTCGCCCTTTATGCCCAGGATACACTTGATCTCGCACTGATCTTCCTGCGGACAAACCCGCCCACAAATCGCCGGCAACGAGTTTTCCAGTTTGAGCACGGCGGCAGCTCCCAGGAAATCGCCGTCCTCTATCTTTTTAATAAAACCGGGAATGTCTATAAGCACCGGGCAGCCTTCTACACATTTGGGGTTCTTACACTGGATACAGCGGCTGGCTTCCAGACGCGCCGCCTGCTCATCATAACCCAACGGCACCTCATTGAAGTTCTTGATCCGCTCCTCAGCAGACTGTTCCCCCATCGGCTGTCTTGGTATTTTCGGTTTTGCAGTCATTATTCTCGTCTCTCGTCTTTCGTCTTTCGTCTTTCGCCAGCCTACGAACGACCCTACTTTGCCCTCTGTCTGCCTATCGGCAGACAGGCAAGGGGCTTCGAAGGGCAGGCCAACGATGAATGACTAACGACGCTTATATAATCCCCCTTGGATCATGATATTCCAAGCCAAATGCCTCGGCTACCGCCGGATAGGTAATCTTACCGCGGCAGACATTTAGCGCCTTCATTAGCTCTGGATTTTCGTGCGTAGCGTGGTGACACCCTTTATCAGCAAGTTCCATAACATAAGGAAGCGTAGCATTGGTAAGCGCAAAAGTGGATGTCCTGCCCACCGCGCCGGGCATATTGGCCACAGTATAATGCACCACTCCGTGCCTGATATAGGTGGGCTTTTTATGCGTGGTGGGATGATCACAGGTCTCTATACATCCACCCTGATCGATCGCCACATCCACGATCACCGCCCCTTGTTTCATGGTCTTGATCGTCTTCGCCGCCACCAAATGAGGCGCCACCGCCCCCTTGACCAGTACCGCGCCTATCAACAAATCCGCCTGTTTGACATACTCCCGGATATTATAAGTATTTGACATTATCATCTGCACGTTCCCGGGCATGATATCCCCCAAGTAACGCAAGCGCTCCAGGTCAATATCCAATATCGTCACCCGCGCTCCCAGCCCGGCTGCTATCTTGGCCGCGTTCGTCCCTACGACACCACCGCCCAATATCGTCACCTGGCAGGAGGGCACCCCGGGGACCCCGGAAAGCAGAACCCCCCGGCCCATCATCGGACGCTCCAAGTACTTGGCCCCCTCCTGAATAGCCATGCGCCCGGCGATCTCGCTCATCGGCGTCAACAAAGGGAGCGTACCGTTTTCCTGCTCCAATGTCTCATAGGCGAAGCCAATAATGCCGCTCTTGAGTAGTGCCTTAGTCAGGGGGCGTGACGCCGCCAAATGCAAATAGGTAAAAATGATCTGGTCTGCCCGGAGATATTTGTATTCCGGAGGCTGCGGTTCCTTGACCTTGACGATCAACTCGGCCTGCCGGTATACTTCGCGCGCTGTAGCGACTATTTCCGCCCCCGCTTTCTTGTACTCTTGGTCACTGATGCCGCTGCCCAGACCACCACCCTTCTCGACCAGCACCTCATGCCCATGCCCTCGCAAAGCCTCTACCCCAGCCGGCACCACGGCAATGCGGTATTCGGATTCTTTGATCTCTTTGGGGACGCCGATTATCATTTTCGCTCCGCTCAGTTGACAGTTGTTGGTTATTGGTTGTTGGTTACTAGTATTTTGCCTTCGCCTCCACACTAACAACCATCAACTAACAACAGCACCCTATTAATGCTTCCCCTGGCAGACATCATACGCCTGCTTCTCTTGCTCTGACCGGGGCAAGCCCCGGTACGCCGATTACGCCCCCCGCGTCTGCCTGTCGGCAGACAGGCGGCGGGGGCGGATTACGCGGATGCACCGTGCACTGCGAAACGACTACTTCGACTCGCAATGACATTTCTTGAAGTCATCGTATGATATTTTCTCTTGCTGCAAGTAGGTGCGCTGCCGCATCATCAATTCCTCGAAGTCAACCTGGTGGCCGTCAAATTCCGGCCCGTCTACACAAGCAAACTTTGTTTTTCCACCCACGCTCACCCGGCAAGCGCCGCACATACCGGTACCGTCCACCATAATCGGATTAAGGCTGACCAGCGTCGGCACACCCATCTGTTTGGTAAGTTTACAAACAGCGCGCATCATCACCACCGGCCCGACCGCCAGTACCATATCCGCTTTTTGCTCCTCAAGTTTCTTTTTCAACGCCTCGGTGACAAAGCCCTTGTGTCCGTAACTGCCGTCATCGGTGCAGACGGTCAGGTCGGCACAGGCCTGTTTCATCTCGTCTTCCAGGATAACCAGCTCCTTATTGCGAAAGCCGATGATACCGTCCACCTTATTTCCCGCCGCCGCGACCGCCTTAAGAATAGGCAAAATGGGGGCCGTGCCCACGCCGCCGCCAACGCCAACCACATATCCCCATTTTTCTATATGGGTCGGCTGACCTAACGGCCCCACCAGGTCCGCTATGGAATCGCCCTGTTGCAGTCGGGCCAATTGCGCCGTGCTGGCTCCTACCTGCTGTGAGATAATAGTGATCGTCTGATCATCAGACGCCGCGATAGTCAAGGGGATGCGTTCCCCCTCCTCGTCCAAACGCAGAATGATGAACTGTCCCGCCTTGCGTCGCGCCGCTATTTCAGGCGCCTCCACGCGCAGCATCGTCACATCCTGCGCCAGTACTTTCTTTTCGATTATTTTGTGCATTTATTCGCAGTTCGTAGCTAGTAGTTCGTAGCTCGGTTTACCGTACAGCGTTATCCCGCAAGCCAAAATACCCAAACCTAATCGGGACAAGAAGACACGGGCGTTAGCCCGAGGATTCTTATAGTGTAAAGCTAGTATCTAGCCGCGAATTTTAAATTTTTAATTTCGAATCTCTTGTTTAGCCCCCCGTATACCGTCTATCGTAATTCAGCATTCATAACTCATAATTCAGAATTCTTATTTATCCTCCTCCACCACATCCTTCGGATGTTCTTCGCGGTACTCCCGTTCATCCATACGTCCGGTCATACAAACCCAGTTTATCGGATACACTTTGGGGTGCAGATAAACATGATAACCATGCCAGACCAATACAGCAATACCAGCCAACGCTGCCTCCATATAATGCACCAACTCAGAAAGGTCGAACACCCACTTCGGCCACTGACTCAATGCCCAGCTGTAGAACCAAAGAATAAGCCCGGTGGCCGACATGATCACCGCCCCCCAGACAAGAGCCCAATACTCCGCTTTTTCCACAAAGCCATATCGCCCGATCAACGGTTTTTCCTTTTTAAGGCCGAGCAGATAGAGCACCGTGTTAACAGCATCCCAGGCATCCTGTAATCCAGGCAGCATTGCCTTAACTTCCCGTCGACCGCGCTGCTTGAATATAATAAAGAAAAGGTGATAAAAACAAAGCAACATGAAAAACGCTCCAGCCACGCGATGTAAGTAAAATCTGAACAACCAAAAGTTGGGGATCTTAGTTAACGGCACCACCCAAAAAGCCTCGGGAAACTTCAGCGCGAACCCAGTAAGACACAATATCACAAAGCTGGCCATCAGCCCAAAGTGCTGCAAGCGCATATCCATATTCATCCGTTCAACCGTCGGCTTCTTCAAATGCGCACGATAGGAATGCACCAGATAGTGGATGAAATCAAGCATATTAAAAGCCAGCATGCCGCCGATAACTAAGATGATCAACACAATGTAGATAATCCTGACGACAGAAACGATCGGGTCCTTGGGATGCTCGGTCGAGGCATGCACCACGCCAATATCCTTAGGATCAAGGTCCGGATGACACTTGCCACAGGTCCCGGCCAAATTAATACTATTGGTTGGCGAATCAGCGTCCTCTGAGTGCAGGATCTTGTGCGCACCATGACAGTCGCTACAGGTCGTAGGATCCGTCTGACCGAGTTTGCGCGCCAAACCGTGGTAGCTCTCCTGGTAGCTCTCGACCTTGCCCTTGGCCCGCAGGTAGCGCCGATCCAACAGTTCCGAACCGTGACACCAAATGCAGGCTTGGGAATTATCGATGGCCTGCTTCTCCATGCCGTTAGGCATCACCTGGTGCCCATAGTGACAATCGATGCAACGCGGATTGGCGGGATTATCACCGCCATGCACTGAGGCCTTCACCT
>JAUXIB010000178.1 GCA_030621225.1 candidate division FCPU426 bacterium | reverse complement strand
AACGGTGAGCATTTGGTCTTCCGTGCGGATGTCGCTTACCAGGACCTCTACACAATCGGTGAGATTATCATGCAGGATTTGCTTGAAAAGCGGTGTAGGGAGATGATAGCGATCATGGAATACCCAGTAGGGATGGTTAATACAACTGACACCGCCCAGCTTTTTTATTCTTTCCACGGTAGTTATGATATGAGCGTAAGACTCCAGACTCACGCCCGGCAGCAACTTGCGTTTTCTCAGCTTGCTTAATGCCTTTTGATAGACCGGTTCGTAAACGCTTTTGACGAAGGAAAAATGATTCATTACAGCTTCTGAGGCATTGATGCTGAGTATATGCCAGTTTTGCATCCCGACTTCTTCGCCGGGCAGGAGGAGCATATTCAAACCGGCTTTACCGGCCTGTTTGATCGCCTCCAGGCTGGGAGCATAAGCGCAATGGTCGGTGATCGCAGCGTAGTCTAGGCCTTTCTCGCGGGCAATAATGGCCATTTCGATAGGCGAGGATTTTCCGTCTGAATAAGTGGTGTGAATGTGCAGGTCACCGCGATAGGGCCGTAAGCGAGCGTGTTTTTTGTCCGCGGCGAAAATTCGCAACACTCCCAGTGGGCGTTTGTTTTTTAGTTTGGAGCGCAATTCAAGGCGGTACTCGCCTTTGTTTTTCAGGGTGGTCTTTATATGTAAGGCGCCCTGCCGGTCTGGTTTGCAAAGAAGTTCTGTTTGGTCGGCGTGGTTTTCCATCGAGTGGATCTTGACCTGGATAACCTGGTTATTTCCAAAGGGCTTCCGGGATTGACGGGGACGTATGGTTATACGCGACGGTTTAGATACGGTGAATACTTTGGGAAAGATTTCGTAAAGCTTGTTCATTTAATCCCCCAATGGTAATATCTAGAACGTTGAGCGCAAGTATAGCATGGTGGTTTTTGCGAGTCAAACATCTAATTGGTAACGTGAGGTATACGGTAGACAGTATACGGGATACGGGGGGGCCAACCTAGGAAGCAACGCCATACTCTATACGCCGTATGATACATGGGCGGTGGTCGGATGCCCCGAGCTACTAGCTACTAGCTACTAGCTACTAGCTACGGGCTATGGGCTACGAACTATAGTGTGATAGTCTAACAGAAAAACAAAATGATCCCGCGGTCTATTTTATTAATTTCCTGCCTGGTTGCGCTTTCCCTGCTGGGCGATTCGATGCTCTATGCCGTGTTACCGGTGAAGCGGGAAGCGCTGGGGTTGCAGGTGTGGCAACTCGGTGTTTTGCTTAGTATCAACCGTTATGTCCGCTTGCTTTCCAATTCGTTTGCCGGCAGGATATGCGACCGTTACGGGCGGCGTAGACCGTTCGTGATCGTAATGTTTGCCGCCGCTTTAATTACCGCTTCTTATGGGATTTGTTTTGAGTTTTGGCAGTTGCTGATCTCCCGCATGCTCTGGGGCGTGTGCTGGTCCTTCATACGTTTGGAGGGATTGAATACGGTAAGTGATGCCGGTACGAGCGATAAGCGCGGCAGATATATGGGCTTTTTTCAATCTATCTCTAGAGCGGGTAGCGCGATTGGCACGTTTATCGGCGCATTGTTGACTGATTGTATTGGATTTGGCAGGACGCTGGTTATTTTTGGCGGGGTAACCGGGCTGGGGGCGGTCGTGTCACTTTTTCGCAGCCCCACTTCCTCCCTGCGGGCATCGAAAGAAAGCGCCAGTGAGCGTGTTTTAACGCCGTCCTTGCCGCGGCGGCGTAAGGTTTACGCCCTGGAATTCACCGGGTTCTGCGTGTATTTCATCGCCGGGGTGATGGTCGCTACCCTGGGCCATTTGCTTCTGACCCGCTTCGGCGAGGAAGTTAATCTTGGCTGGTATTTGCTGCCGGTGGCAACCACTACTGGTCTCCTGGTTTCCATGCGTTGGATATTTGACCTTACGCTGGCGCCGTACCTGGGGCATCTTTCCGATAAATACGGTCGTCGAATGATGGTAAACGCCGGACTTAGTCTGAGTGCGGCCATGCTTTTGGTTTTGAGTTTTACCGCGGATATTATGTACATAGCTATGGCAACGCTTTTATTCTTCCTCGCGGTGACCGGCACCTTGACTGTTCTTTACGCCGCGGTAAGCGAAACGGCGACGGCGCATACACGCAATAAGGTAATGAGCCGATTCGTGACCTTTACCGATTTTGGTTCTGCCAGTGGACCGCTGATCGCTTACCAGATGTTAGCCATTTTTAGCTTGGCGGGCATGTATCTGTCGAGCGTAGCCATATGTCTCGGTGCGATCTTTGTTTATAATCGGCTCGGCCAAGACGAAGAGTGAACTGTTCTCCTGCCAACGAAGTGCTTTGTTGATGTTATCCAAAAAAAGATGTTCTCTGTGACCTTTGTGGCTTGGTGTTTTTAAAAAACGTCGTGTCGTCGTGGTGAAAAAGGATTTCAGCCGGCAAAAAAGCATAAAACAGCAAGTTTACCGGACGATGTGCCGTGAAAAACGCAGTATTTAATGATTTTACTCTTGACGAATGCGTTTGTTTTCATCATAATGTCCGCCATTATTGATTTTCGGGGCAAGTAATTGCTGTTTTTAGAAAAAATTATCCAACAATCTTACTGTGAAACAGCCCAGGAGGCAAACTATGGTTAATTCTGAAAAGTTAAAGGAACAGTCCCTGGCGGCGCGAGGAGACGATAAGCTTTTATATACGCCTGGTCCGTTGACTACCAGCATGGCAGTGAAAAAGACTATGCTTAGGGATTTGGGATCACGCGACCATGAGTTTATACGGATAGTCAAAGAAATACGGCAGAAACTTTTAGAGGCCGGAGGAGTTGCAGGCAAGGGCTACGAGACTGTTATTATGCAGGGTAGCGGTACCTTTGGCCTGGAATCGGTGCTGGGCTCGGTTATTCCACCGGACGGCAAGTTGTTGGTGGTTGTTAACGGTGCTTATGGCCGCCGTTTGGTGCAGATGGCCAAGGTATTGAAGATCGAATGCGCGGACCTGGTTTTTCCGGAAGATACCCCAGCGGAAGCGGCGGGAGTGAAGCAGGCACTGGAAAAGGATCCGGCGATAACGCATGTAGCGATTATCCATTGTGAGACAACTACCGGCTTGCTCAATCCGATCAAGGAGATAGGGGAGCTAGTCAGCGGGCGTGGACTCACCTATATTGTTGATGCTATGAGTAGTTTTGGTGGGATCCCCACCGATATCGAAGCGTGTAAAATAGATTACCTGATCTCTTCGGCCAACAAGTGTATCGAGGGCGTGCCGGGATTTTCTTTTGCCATCGTTCGCCGGGAGGCTCTGGACAAGACCGAGGGATATGCGCGTAGTCTTAGCTTGGACCTGCGTGCCCAATTACTGGGTCTCGAAGCCAACGGCCAGTTCCGGTTTACTCCGCCCACGCATTCGATCTTGGCTTACCACCAGGCTCTGCTGGAATTGGAGGAAGAGGGCGGCGTGGAGGGGCGTTACCAGCGTTATCTGGACAATTATAATACTTTAGTGGCGGGTATGCGTGAGCTGGGATTTGTCGAGTACCTTAAAAAGGAGTTACAGGGGCCGATCATCACTTCCTTCCGATTTCCGGAAAGTCCTAATTTCAAGTTTGAAGATTTTTACAACAAGCTGAATGAGAAAAACCTGGTTATTTACCCCGGTAAGGTCAGTGACGCTGATTGTTTCCGCATCGGCAATATCGGCCGACTTTATCCGGAAGATGTGAAAGGCCTGCTAGCGGTGGTCAAGCAGGTAAAAGAGGAGATGGGATTCTAATCGCCGCCTTGAGTTCCACGGGTTTACCCGTGGGGGAATGGCGTGCGACGGCGATTAGTTAGGGCACGGAAAGTCGTGCCCCTTGGGATGTAAAATCACGATAACATACAGCAAGAGGATCGACGCCGCATCCTGAATCCGAGGGATTCAGGTCAAACGCAGCTTGTAAAAAAAGTAGATAACCACGGGCAAGTGCAATGTGCCAAAGTGCCACGGGCTTGCCCGTGGGTAGCTACAACGGGGGTTAATTTCAAAAGGAGCTAATAATGGCAGACAAACAAGAGAGAGAACCGTTCCACTGGCAGTCAGCGATCAGTTACAAGGTGCGTGACAGGATAGTCATCAGAGGCTATGATGTGAACGAACTGGCCGGGAACATCGGTTACGCTGAAATGCTGCACTTGGTATGGAAGGGCGAGATACCTTCGCCTGGCGTTGCTAAGATGCTTAATGCGCTGATCGTAATTTTTGCCGAGCACGCGATGTCGCCGTCCAGCGCCTCGGCGCGGATGGTCATGTCCGGCGCTGGCTATATTATGCCCGGGATGGCTGGTGGTCTTTTAAGTATCGGTTATACCCACGTGGACGCGCACGAAGCGGCCGATTGCTGGATCAAGGCCATAAAGTTGATGAAGGAAAAGGGCTGGACGCTAGAGGAGACCGCTGATTATCTGGCCAAAGGTATCAGGAAGCAGGAGGGGGACGCGGAGTTCGTCAAATTATTTGGCGCCCGCAAGGTATTGCCCGGCTGGCATCATCCGCAGCATATTCGTGATCTGCGTTCGCCGCGGGTAATTGAGCTGGCGGAGAAATTCGGCGTGGCCGGAGACCATCTGAAGTTCGTGGTGGCTCTGGAAGACGCTACCGAGAAATACTGGGGACGCAAGCTATACATGAACGTGGCTGGCGCGATCTCAGCTTGCCTGGTGGATATGGGGCTCGAGCCAGATGAGTGCCTGGCTTTCTGTGCTCTTTCCAGGTCCGTGGGCATTGTGGCCCATTGCATGGAGGAGAAGAACCGGGAAAAAGGTTGGAGAGCTTCCGCAAATTCCAAGATCGTTCAGCCGCTTGACCTGGCGCTGCAGGGACCTGATTACTATGACGGGCCTAAGGATAGGAAGCTGCCTAAGGACAGGGTTGTTGAGCCTTTAGAGCGTGAGCCCTATCACTATATCGATCCGGATGAGAAAAAGTAAGTTTTCGTTTCTGATCATTTAAAAGTTAGCAGTAACTATGGGAGGTAGAAAGGAATCATGGCAGACAACATTCAGGAGATGTATCAAAAGGCGCGCAAGGCATTTGAAGAGGTGGAGTACTGGCCGCAGGACAAGGTTGATGAGATGGTTAACGCTGTAGGCTATGAGTGGCAGAAACCGGAGACCGCTGAGCTTTTGGCCCGGACGGCCGTAGATGAATCCGGCATTGGCGTCTATGATGACAAGGTGCATAAGATCCAAGCCAAA
>JAUXIB010000008.1 GCA_030621225.1 candidate division FCPU426 bacterium | reverse complement strand
AGACCATGCCGACACTGCGCGAGCTGCATCGGGCGGACAAGCGGGTGAAGGTGGTCAGTTTCACCAGGAATTTCGGCCAGCATATCGCAATATCCGCTGGGCTGAACCTGGCGCGGGGCAAACGAGTGGTAATGATGGACGGTGACTTACAGAACGCCCCCGAGGATATTCCGCGCCTTTTAGCAAAGCTCGGTGATGGTTGTGACCTGGTTTACGGGGTTCGCAAGCGGCGCAAAGGCAGCATCTTCAAGAGATTTGGCTCTTGGACCGTGCGGCGCTTGATGGTGAAAATGATCGGAGCTGATGTGCCGGATGGGGCTACCACCTTTATCGCCATGGAGCGCGGGTTCGTTGATAAAGTAAACCTGTTCAAAGAGAAATCCAAATTCATGGTCGGTCTTATTGCCTGGTTAGCTCAGGGCCACGCGGCTGCGGTGGAAACTGAGCATCGGGAGAGGGCGCACGGTGAGGCTAAGCATAATATCTGGTCGATGGCGCCGCTGGCGCTTAATTTGATCGCTAATTTATCTACTGCCCCCTTGCGGTTGTCGAGCATGGTGGGGTTTGTCTCCGCGGTATTGGGCATAGCTTTCGCTTCCTTTGTCATAGTTCGCAAGATCTGCTATGGCATTCCGGTGGAGGGCTACGCTTCCATTGTTTCGTTGATTTTGGTTTTCTCCGGTGTCCAGTTGATAACCATCGGTATTATTGGCGAGTATATCGGCCGGATCTATAACGAAGTGCGCGAGGGGCCGCCTTACGTTACACGCGAGACACTTGAATAGTTGGTAATGGGTTGCTCTGCTTGAATTGTCCGCGGGTGGCGTCAAAAGCGTTGTTCCTCTGTGGTTTTCGCGCTTGGTGCTCGTGGTAGTGAAACGGGGAGTGGATTATGAAAATTCTCTTTCTCGGGCTTGCCGATAGTCCGGTCTTGGATTTCCTGCGGCGCGAAGGTAACGAGGTGGCACAGACCATGGATAAGCTTGACGCGGCGGAGTTGAGCAGTCAGTCCTATGATTTTCTGGTCAGCTACCGTTACCGGCTGATCCTTAAGGATGATGTGCTTTCGCTTTTCCCCGACCGGGTCGTGAATTTGCATCCTTCATTACTGCCCTGGAACCGCGGCACTTTCTCTAATTTCTGGAGTTTTCTCGAGGGGACGCCCAAGGGCGTGACCGTCCATTACATCGACCTGGGGGTAGACACCGGGGATCTAATCGCTCAAGAACGTATCCGTTTGCCCGTCGAGGGGGAAACACTGCGTACCACTTACGACAAAACGCATGAATATTTGGTGCGGCTTTTTTATGCGCATTGGCCGGCGATCAAGACGGGTAACTGTTCGCGGCAGGTCCAGCAGGGCGAGGGTACAATACACCGCATCAAGGAAAAAGAAGAGTATGACCACTTGCTGGAGAAAGCGGGCTGGGATACTCCGGTAACTGAGCTGGTGGCATATGGCAAAGCGCGGGGCCTTTATCGGGGGTTAGATGAGTCCGCATAGTTACAATAAAGATAAGGCGGGGTCTTTGTTGAGTTCACGTGGTCGCCAGGAGCTTTTGCGTCTCTACGCTGGACAGGGGCTCTTGACACGTTTATATGTAAGATTGCGTTCCCTGGTATACGCCGCCGGAGAATACGAACGGCATATGCCGGAGCGAGGGATGATAATAGACGCAGGCTGCGGCGTTGGTCTTTACACCAATTGGCTTTCCGTTCTTTATCCGCACGCCGAGTTCTTTGGCTTTGACTTGGATGAGAAACGTATCGCAGTCGCCCGGTCTACAGTTGGGGAAAGAAAAAACATCAACTTTGAAACGTTGGACGCGGTGCGTTGTGAATTGCCGCGTTGCCGCGGAATATTGATGGTGGACTTTTTGCATCATGTGCCGCGTGATCAGCAATTGGCCCTCTTGAAGAGAGCGTATGACGCGCTGGAAAAAGGGGGGGTGCTCTATCTGTCGGAGATAGATACGCGGCTTAACTATAGGCTCATCGTTAGTGCTGTGGCGGATGTTGTTTTATATCCTTTTTCTTGTAATAGTCAGTACCGTAAGCCGGGGGAATGGCAAAAGGAATTAGAGGTACTGGGTTTTAAAGTAGGAATGGAAAAATTGCCGCACAAACTTGTTTCGGTGGTTCGCTTTGTCTGCGTAAAGCCCTAAGGGAGGAAAGAATGGTTGAGAAAAAGATGACCGGTAAGAGAACGCTGAAATTCAATAAGTCGGCAAAGGTGTTGTTGATAGTGGGAGCGCTGGCGATTCTGCTAGTGGTCGAGGTTGTACTGATGACCAAGAAGAAGATGCGGGAAAATGTAAGGCTCACTTGCCTGGCCAGTTATGACTATCACGCACCCTACCGCGATATGGCTATAGGCAAGGACGGCACCATTTATATTCTCTATAGTGAACGGGGGGTAGAAAAAGTTGTGAATGGTAAACCGGTGAAGAAGTGGGACCTGGCAGCCAGAGGGGTTACCCCCGCCGCTATAGCTCTAACGAATAAGTACGTGCTGATAACCTGCGTTAATCAGGGGTTCATCCTGCGCATAGACCGGGAGAGCGGTGAGATGAGTGAGGCGGAGGTCGCTGGGTTCCAACGGCTGGGCGCCATTGCTACGGATATGAAAGACCGGGTGTATGTTTGTGATTCGGAAAAACATAAAATAATCGTGCTGAGCGAAGCGGGCGAAGTCAAGCTGGTTTTCGGGGACGGCGGCGGAAAGGAACGTCTGCTTAATCCCGGGCATCTCACAGTGGATGACGACTACCTGTATGTTTTTAGCTGCAGTATGAAAAAAATAAATAAATATACCAAGAGCGGTAAGTTCAAGGGTAGTTGGGACTATTTCTGGGAACAGCCTACGGTAGAAAACATCGCGACCGATGGCAAGGGCAAACTCTATGTGAATGATCACGTTGGTAGTAAGATCTGGATTTTCAGCACCAAGGGTAAGTTGATCGGTACTTGCAATGAGGAAAAAACAGGTACTTACCAGATAATCGCGCCCGGAGGTATAGCTGACGGCCGAGACGGATTTATTTATCTTTGTAGCCACAAGATCGGGAAATTCCAGCCGATGTAACAGGCGGTTTTTCTTGTTTGGGGGGTATAGTTTTTTTGCTACTTTAGAACTGACCCATATTGTTGTAGGAAACAGGTTTTGCGGAGAGAAGGGGGACCATTATGAAGAAGGTTTTTGCCGTGATCGGTGTGGCGGCGTTTGCTTTTTCTGCTGTGGTCCAAGCCGCGCCTGAAATCTTCTCAAGCCTCCGGCAGACACAGTCTGCAGTCGCCGATAGTGAATAAAAAACGCGTGCCCTTTGTTCTGGCTACTAACAAGGGCAAGACCCTGACCCCCGGTGATACATACTACTACCGGCGTTATTTTACGCTCTGGGGAAAAAAGGTGGACCCTTGTAGTGTAAAAGGCAAGAAAAAGACCGCGCGGGCGGCCGCCAAACAGCCGTCGTCAGCCGATGCCCAGACGTACCTTAAAGCCGGCATAGGTTACCGTGACGCGAAGGACTATCAGAATGCCATTCAGTATATCAGTCATGCGCTTACCCTGGATCCACATCTTGACGGCGGCTGGGCTCAATTAGGATACTGCTATGAGCAGGTGGGGCAGGTTGCGCAGGCTCGTGAAGCCTATAAGAGTGCTTTGGAGATCAACCCCGCAGACAGCTATGCCAGCCAGCGTCTTTCGGTGCTGAAATAGCTTAACGGCAGTCGTTGGTTGTTAACGGGCACACGGTACACAGTACACGGGACACAGGGGGCGAAGGACAGGCGACTGACTTTAGGGGGAGAGGATACTTTGATTGCTTCAATAGTGATCCCAAGGCTTCGAAAGGAGACGAGATGAGGAAACAGGCGATAGCGCTGTCGTTTTCTCTTGTTTTGGCTACCGCAACTCTAAGCGCAACTACGCCACGGGATGACCAGCCGTGGCAGAAGCACTATGAGGACGTTCAGGAACAGTGTGACGAGCGTATGCGTTTGTGCGAACAGGGAGAGGCTATCGCCGGGATAAGTGATACGCTCGAGGATGCCTACTGCGACAGCCTTGAAGAGGCCGCGGCCGAGTTGAGGCGCATAAAAGAGGGGACGGATAGGGAAGCTTTGTCGGTGGAGGAATTCTCGTGGTACTGCATGAGCCTGGCGGTATTGTGCGTATCGGTGGAGGAGTACCAGAAAGCTATACTGTGGATGGAAACGGCGATCGAGAACTATGAGAAGCTGGGATCGCGCGATAACCAGATATACATAAATCTTATTGCCTATACTGGCTACGTTGCACTCATCGCGGGAGAAAAGGACAAATGCATAGCTTATTACAAGAGGGCTGAGCGTGAGTGGGTAGAACAGAGTTTGCTGTTAAACGATGAGTTTGTAGCTTTGCTCGAAGGCACGGGGCGTATACTCGATGAGCTAGATCTGGACGGCGAGGCGTTGGCCTATTATCTTAGGTCTAACGAGGTGCGCAAGCAGCTGGGCCATTCCGGGACGACGGACCACGCCTGGATATTGCGTAAGATAGGACACATCCACTCTGAGCAGGAGCGCGAGCAGGAAGCATTGGCGGCTTTCTTGGAATCAAAACAGATACGCGATGGGGTCGGGGTGAAGGACGAATTGGGTTACGTTTATCTGCACTGCAATATTGGGGATAGTTACCGTACCCTCGGCATGTTGGACGAGGCGCTCAAGTTCTACAGGATGTCTTTCGATATCGATAAGAAGCTCAAGAGGATGAGCGATACCATGTATGCCGAGACTCATTGTGATATCGGCCGTGTATACGTTAAAAAAGGGGATTATAAGAAGGCGATAAAGGCCTATCAAAAGGCGAGTGAGCATTTGCTGGCGAAAGGACTGGGTGCTATTCAAAAACATGGTCACGTGCTGTGGTGTGCGGCTAATGCTTACAAGAGCATGGGTATGCCCGAGAATGCTCTGGAGTCCGCCTTCGAGGCAGAGAATATCTACAGGGAGGGGGATAGCTATTGGTACCTGTCTAGGTTGTTGCGCGTGATTGGCGATATTCACCTTGCGCAAAACGATTTAGACGGAGCTATGACTTATTATCTAGAGGCCGAGGAGGTACATGACTGTCTTGAGGAGCCCAGGAGGATAGAATACTCCCATCTGTTGAGGTCCATGAGTAGAGCCAATGGTATGACGGGAGACTATGCGTCGGCATTGGCTGAGCTCGACAGGTCCGAGAAAATCTTGTTGGAGCTAGGGGAAGAAGGAAGCAACGATTTCGCCTACCTGTTATGGGCGAAAGCGCATGTTTTGAAGAAGATGGGTGTTCCATTGGAAAAGGTGCTGGTTGACCTAATGGCCGCTGTTACTATCTATCGGGAGAACGGTGCCACGGGGCGTAGCGATTACCACGACCTGTTACAGTTCGTTGCGAAAACATATTTTGAGGCGGGGATGAAAGATGAGGGCGCGGAAACACTCGGGGAAGTGATAGCGGTTGTGGATGAACTCGGTTTGCCGAGAGGACAGGTGTACGCGGGAATGTGCCAGGGGAGAGGCGCTTACCTGATCGGCAAGGGCAAGCTCGATGAGGGCCAGGTCTTTCTGCTGAAGGCGGAAAAAGCATTGAAAAGCGCGAAGGACAAGAAGGTTGAGACTGTAGCTTCGACCGAGTTCTTTCTTGGCATGGTGAATTATAAGAAAGGCTTATACAAGAAGGCCGTTCGATATTTTAAGTCTTCGACGGCCAGGCTTGAGAAAGCCGGTGTTAAGAACAAGGAATACTTTAACGGGTTGATGTTACTCCAAGTATCACTTAATAAGGCGGGTAAGGGTAAGCAGGCGATCAAGAAGCTGGAGAAGCAGTTGGCCTCAATGGTGGAGTCGGGCCAGACGTTGACGATTAGCTATGCCGATTACCTGTTTGTGTTAAGCGGCTTATACGCCACGGCTGGGAATCAGGATAAATCCTTCAAGGTCCTATTGGAAGCGGTAGGCGTCTGCGAAACACTGGAGATAGTAAAAAAGGAAAACTACGCTAACATGTTGTGCAGTTTGGGCTGGAAATATCACGAAAGATCGGATTATAAATCGAGCGTGCGATACTCAAACCGCTGCTTGGAACTCTCGCCATTACACCTGCAGGCGCTTATCAACCGCGGCTGGAGTTACTTGTATCTCGGGGAATGGGGCAAGGCATCAGCTGATTTCAGGCGCGTGTTGTTTGAGGATCCCGAGCATATTTACGGTTGGTACGACTTGGCCATCAGCCAATGGCATCTAGAAAGTAGAGCGGAATCTTTAGCTAGCTTTGAAAAGGCGTTTCAGCTGGGTTGGAATGAGTTTGGCGCGATAACAGAAGCGGATCGCAGGCCGCCGTTCGTGGATGAGATCGTGGTGGACAAGGAATTCTCCGAGCTGCTCGCGGAGTATATGGATGTAAAACAGTAAGTGGAGTGAGGGGACTTGAGGTGGTTTAGTTATCGTAATGTGAGGGGAGAAGATGCTTTGATTACCTCAACAGTGACCGCAGAATCGAACAGAAGGATAAGAGATAGATGAACAGCAAATGCGTTTGGTTGGCATTGATGATATTTAGCAGTTGCCTTGCTTATGGGTATGGCCCTCCGAAGTTGCCGGGATCAACAAGTCCGGAAATCACAACGCCCAGAGATGCGCGGCGGTATGAAGACAAGCTGTTACAGGATCCTGGAGACGCTGTTTCGCATTATTTGTTGATGGAGTATTACCTCAAGGATAGGTGCAAATACAAATGGGCAAGGCAAGGCTATCAGCGGCATGTTCTCTGGTTTATTAAGAACCGGCCGGCGTCGCACTATCATCCGCTTCATCCTGTTGAAGACCAACAGGCTTATCAGCAAGCCAAGGAGCTTTGGTTGGAGTATTCCCGCGAAAGTGAGGATACGAAGGTGTTGCTACGCGCTGCGAGTTTCTTCTCCTTTTTCGAACCGATACAAGCTGAAACGATATACCAGAAGCTGGAGAAGAAGGACGCTAAGGACCGTTTGGGTTTGTTTGGAATGAGGAAGATGTACTGGACCGCATTTCGCAATGACGGGGACAAGCGATACGCCGCCGGTGCTTTGGCGGTAGGAGAGGAAGTTTGCAAACGGTTCAAGAAGAAAAAACGATGGTTTCTTGCTAATATGGCGGAAGCAGCTTATGAATTGGGTGATTACGACAAGGCGAATAAATTTGCCAAGGAATGCCTGAAGACTGCTAAAAAAAACGAAAAAGCCGATGGAATGCTAATGCATTACGGAAACATCATTCAGGCCAGGTTGGCTTTACGGCAAGGAGACATAAAAAAAGCAAAAGACTATCTAAAGAAATCAATTGATCTTCCTGGGGATCTAAAGGGGATAACATGGATGGAGGTGACTGGTCCTGATCTTATGATAGTCAAGGAATTGCTCGCTGTCGGTGAGAAGGAGCTTGTCCTTGAATATTTGAGCGTCTGCGAGAAATGTTGGCCTCAAGAAAAGGACTTAATACGGTATTGCATTGATGTGTTGAATCGGGGAATGAATCCGCCTTTCAATAATCCGCGAATCAGATGGCGTAGCGGCTACCGATTATCGTTTGGATGTAGTGAGTAGGGCGTCATTTAGGGATCGTGGTCATGGTTGAGATGTTTAGGTTTTTTTGTCTCAAAACACGAGCTAAATAGCGTAAGGCTAGTTGTTTGTTGTTGGTTGTTAACTGGCACACGGTACACAGTACACGGGACACAGGGGGCGAAGGACAAGCGACTAGAGACCAGCGACTCATGTCCGCCGTAGCCTTTGACGAAGGCGGAAACGACTGCCGTTTCAGGCCAAAAACAAATAATCCTTAGTTTCCCTCAGCCTAATCTTCTTCATATACGCGCGGATCTCTTTCCTGGCGCCGGGGGCACCGACGGCGACAGCGATCAGCCCGCGCGCCTTGCTCTTGATATCCTCAGGAGCGAACACCGGCAAGCCATATATCTTCTTGCCGATCTTGCGGGGAGAGATCTCAATGAATCCGGCCACATCCAGCCCCGATTTTTGCATCAGCATCCCCCACGGTTTGCCGTTGCGGCCGGCGCCCCAGACTGTTACCGGACGATTTCCCTTTAAATGGATACGCTTGAGATAATGAAGCTTAAGCTTGCGGAAGTTCTCGGGGCTGTAGCGCCGGGACTTACGCTGTAAACGACCCCTGCTTTCACGCCAGTCCAGCAGTACGGCGGGGCATTTGGCGAAACGCGCCCTGGCTAAAAAGAGGCGGAAGACCAGGTCGTAATCTTCCGGGAAGCGCCCCTCGCGGTAGCCGCCTATTTTTTCCAGGATCTCCCGGCGCAGCATCAGCGTCGGATGGGGCAGGGGACACTCGATGAAGAGTTCGCGGGTAATAGCCAGATGCGAGGTGAGGGAATTTATCCAGTTCTGATATCTTTGCAGGCCAGATCTCACCCGTTCGGCGGGGAAACACTTTACCCGGCAGGAGACGACGTCGGCCTGGTCGAGCAGCGCCAGTTGGCGGCGCAAGCGGTCCGGATGGGAGATGTCATCGGCGTCCATGCGCGCGATGACCTCGCCTCTGGCCTGGGCCAGCGCGGCGTTCAGGGCGGGAACCAGACCCCGGCGTGGCAGCAACATCAGCCGCAGACGTTTGTCGGCACGACAGAATTCATTGACGATGCGCAGACTGCCGTCGCGCGAACCGTCATCGGCAACGATCAGCTCCAGCCGTACACCTTGCTGGCGGAGGATAGAGGAGATGGCCTCCCTTAAGGTGGCGGCGGCATCACGGACAGGCATTATTACGGATATCAGGGGAGACATATTCTGTCGTCGAATGTTGTAAACTTTGTAGCTCGAAGTTCGTAGCCTTGCACCATTCGCGCTAGCACACTCAGGTACAGGGTCCTGAGCGAGCAATGTGAGTCGAAGGACTAGTAGCTCGTTGTTTCCCGAGGTTAGTAACTGAATACTAAATGCCGGACACTAACGACTAGTATCAAGCTCCGAGCTAGAGACTAGCGCTGGAAAAAGCTCCGTGTCACGCGTCAGCCCCAGGAGCAGAGCGACGCGCGACCCAAGACACGAGACGGATGACAGGGGTTTACCTAAACAGCTTCTTCAGCTTATCCCCGGCTTCCTTGGCTTTCGCCTCGCCGGCTTTCTTGATGTCGGTTTCCACTTGTTTCTGCTTGGCGCTGAGCTCTTTGTCCGCCGCGCCGAGCTCGCCCGATTTGGAGCCGCCTAGTTTAGCGAGTTGGCCGATGGCATTTTTGCGCGCGCCGAATAAAGCCTTTTCGTCCACGCCCAGGCGCTTGGCGATCTCGGCCTTGGCCAGCCGCTCGGCCTTCTTCACTTCCTCGCCCATGTATTTATTGAGTCGGCTCCTGATGATTTCGCGTAGGTTGGACTTCAGCTTAAAGGAGGGCTTGGTTACCGGGCCTCTGCTGATGATCGAAAGCTTGATCAGCGGCACACCGTTTATCAGCCGGTAAAGGTCTCCCTTGGTGCCGGGGGTGCGTTTGAGCTTCAGGTTCCTGATCTGCGCTGTCAGTTCTGAGGAAAGGATGTTGCCCTTGAGGCTTATTTTCATTTTGCCTTCGGCGCTGGCGCTTTGCAGCTTGCCTAGTTGGGGCGGTACCCGCAACCCCAGCTCAGAGGCGGGGAAGCCCTTGGCCCGGAACACAATGCTGTCATAGGCGGGCTCTTTGGTATGGTCCAGTTTGGCGCCGCAAGTGAGGGTTTTTCCTTTGCGCTTGCCCGAGAGGCCGAGCATCGCCGGCCGGCCCAAACCGACCGGGTCCGAGGTGATGTCTCTGACCGCTACGGGAAGCTTTGAGCTGTCCTTTAGCGCGCCTTTGATTATCAGCGTTCCCTGGCCGCTGCCTGTTTCTACGATTATTTTTTCTATGAAGAGCCGCGGCGTGAAAGCTTCGGAGTAGAAATGCACCTCGCGGCCTTTGAGGCGCTTGCGTACTGTTCGTTTTTTATCTTTCTTGCGGGCGGGCATATATTTGCGTGCCAGTTGGATATAGTTGATGCCCTGTTTTAGATATTTGTTAAAGGCGGGCCCGAAGAGCGCCTTTTCTACATCCGCCGGATCCAGCGAGGTAAGATTTAGCTTGGCCAGCGTCTTTTTGATATCGCGTTTCTTGGCCGCGTCCAGCCGTTGCCTGAGTTCTTTTTCGCTGGGGATATCTTTCTTGGCTTGGGCGATACGCTTATTCAGATCAGCCTTGCTGGCTTTGAGGGTTTTGGCTGCCGCCTGCAATTCTTTGATCTTTTTCTGCGCGGCGGGAATGTCCGCGGCGGTCTTGATTTTCAGTGTCTTGACGCTGGCCGCCGCCGCTTTGGCCTTGTTGACGGCTGGTTTGGGGTTGTAGCCGGCCAGGCGGCCTTTTGCTGTTTTCAAGCGAGTGGGGATCTCTCCCTTTAGCTCTTTGGCCAGCTTTACTGACTCCAGGTCATTGCCGATGCTCTTTTTGATGTCCGCGGCACTGGCGCCTTTGCCCATATCGCTTAGTTTCACGTCCGCGGGGATCGCCGCGGCCTGCTGTTCGGCCTGCTCGTCCAGGCTCTGGCTGGCTTCGGCCAGGGGCTGCTCGGGGCTTGCCGCGGCTTCCTCAGCCGCTGCCTCTTCTATCTTCTCTATCTGCGCGGGTTTTAGCGCGCCGTCAGTCTCGCGCGCTGTGTCCCAGAAAAGCCCGGTGATCTTTAATTCTTCCAAATGGCAGCGGCCCGAAAAAAGTTCCAACACATGGAAAGTGGTGTTAGCCTCGCCGATCTCGAAGAGGTTGCGCATGGTGTTGTCTTTGTTGGCGATGGTCAGGCCTTTGAGGCGGAGACTGGCGTTCGTCAGGCTCAGATCAAATTCAGCTAATTCCACCTTGGCCTTGAAGGTTTTCTCGCCCTGTTTGATGATCTGCTTGCGCACCATGCTCTCGAAAAAGAACAGGTAGAAGACTATGGCCGCAGCCGCTACGATCGCCAGGGGTATTATCGCTTTCCATCTCATTATAGTCCTCCTTTTTTCTTTAACGATAGTATGGTATCAAAAAAGTCTTTTTTACCACGACGCCACCAGGAACGACTAAATTCTGTCCACAGATTACACAGATTTTTTCTTGGTAACTGAAAAACTATTTTTTTAAAAACCACCCACAAAATAAAAATCCCCCGGCTAAAGCCGGTATTATTGCGTTAGGTATAAATAACTTAATTAAAAGCAACACGAAAGTGGCTTATAGCCACTGTAGTATTTTTGTCCCGACATGTGCGCCCGCCAAAGCGAGCGATACTATTTGGCGCTTCATCTCCAAGCTAAACCTTGAGATAATGCGCCCACGGAATACGTAAACCAGTTTCCTCAAAAGTCCAATTGCACCGATTCCTCCGTTATCGAGATGACGATCTGTGCAATTTTTATGTCTAACCCCAATCTCAAACTGCTAAGACCAAAAATGTTTCCCTGCTAGTGAAGAGTCCTCCTCGTCGTTATCTAAAAACTAATCTGTGTAATCTGTGAAATCTGTGGATTATAACGTTATGCCGTTGTGGTAAGTGTCGTTATCCAAAAAAGCCGCCTGCCCTTGGCTAAAAGACCCTCTTATACCACGTGTAAAGCTTTGACATTCTCAGGACACGGACGATCTTCCAGTTATTGACCCGCTCCATTAGGTGTTCGCGATAGTAGGGCACAAAACGTTTCATGCCGAAGAAGATGGGCAGGGCCAGCACCAGCGAGATGATCAGGCCGCCCATGACGATGGTATTGTTGAAGCCGCTGGTGGCGAAGGGCGCGGTGTTATACAGCGTGGTCCAGAATCCTGCCAGTGAATCAGCGGTCAGAACTGTGTAGCCCAAGGCATCGGAGAGGGGGTCGATGAACAGTCGGATAAACCGGAAAAGTCCCCAGCCGAGGATGGCTGAGCTGATATTGACATTGACCAGAAAGACCAGAGCGATCACGATCAAGTTATGCCCGCAAAAGACTGGGGCCAGGCCTAGAAAAGAACCGAGCATTACGCCTCCGGCGATTCCTTTGGGAGTTGCCTCTTTGCCCAAGATCTTGAGGAACTTGAGGATGAATTTTATTAACATAATTAGGCTCCTTTGTTTTTAGCGCTAATTACACAGATTAATGCGCTGATTTGCGAGTTTCTGTTATATTTCAACAGGGCGGAAACTCGCGAGAACACTTCAAATGTTCGTACCGCCGATTGACCGTCCGTGTAATCTATGGAACAATATTCTCTAACTAGGGGATAGTAGCATAATCGTGAAAAAAGTGCAAAATGATACTAAATGCATGGGATACAGGATAAGGAATTCTGAATTATGAGTTCTGAATTATGAGCATTAAGTCGTGTGTCACGAGTTGAACGGCAAAACATCATAGGGCGACGCGAGACATTAGACGCGCGACGTTGGACGGTAAAGACGCTATACGAACCTAATGTCCCAGCGCGTAATACGGGATGATCTCCTTCTCTCCGTCGGGGGGGGTCCAGTAGAGTTGGACCACGCTGTGGTTTCCCTCGGAGCCGGTCGGATTCAGAGACCATAGGCATTTTATCCTCAAGCGATGAGAGCCTGTGCTCAGTTCTATCGGTTCGTTGATGACGAGGCCGGTTACATCGTTGTGAAAGATCTTTTTGCCGTCAACGTATATGGTCATCAGGGATCTGTGGTGGCCTTCGATTAAATATTGTCCCGGCTGCTTGACCTTGAGCAGTCCCTGCCAGAGAGCTGTGAAAGGCCAGTTTAAACCACGGCCAGCTCCCATGTAACTGCGGAAACAGATGAGCGGCTCAAGTTTGATTTCTACCAGTCCGGCGGGGTCGATGGTTGGTGTTTTATAGTAATTACCCATCAAACCGCCGGCCACCTTCTTTTTTAGGAAATATTTCTTGGCAATGGTGGTTCCGGCAGTGTACTTACCATATTGCCATAGCAGGCTTAATTCCGTGGTGTCAGTGCCGAGTTTTTGATAGTTGATTTTTACGTGGTGCAAGCCCTGATAGAGTGCTTTGGCGGGAGCGGATCCTCTTGTGCTGGAAAATACCTCGCGTCCGTCCACTTGGACGGATATCTGTCCCGCGGTATCAGCACGAAAACTGTAGCTGGTATAGGACGGTATGTAGAGGTATCCCTGCCATTCTGCTTGGCGTACGCGCGAATCGGCGAGCGAATCGAAAAAGTTTTTGTCCTGGGGCAAAGGTTGGCCGGAGGCAGCGAAGAGGCGTTCGTTAAGGCCGGATAACGCAGCTATGTCTGCTTGTGGGATACGGTAGGTCAATAGCAATAGGTCGGGATGGGCATATTTGTCTTTGAATCGCCAGAAGATGCCGGGCGCGTGGTCTTTTGTTTTTTCTAGCTTTATGTTTGGGTAGTATTCGCGTAGGTATGGTTCCAAGTCGGCGTAAATAGGTTCGGTGATGTAGACGGCGTCTTTGTTGTCATTGTTGATTAAAAATTCATCGAGGTGAAGTGCAGGGAAATAGCGGTATTGAAAGCCGAAATTGAGGAAACCAATGACCGGGGAATAGGAGTAGAAGGAACTGATAGATACGTTGCTTGTTTTCGCGGCTTGGCGTGCTAGACGAGGCACTAGGGCTTCGACATAGAAGAAAGCGCTGTGGACCTGAGGGTGGTGCTTATAGTCTTGGAAATAGAGTTTAAGGTTGGTCAATATCGAGATAATTATCAGCAGAGCGGCTGCCATTGCCACTAGGCGACGAAGAAGGGGCTTGGCAGAACTACGCAGTAAGTTCCAGGAGAGAGCTAATCCTATTGCGGCGAATAGCGGCGCTGTGGGCATGGCGAGGATGCAGCGCTGGGTGTTGGGATTACAGACATGCATTGAGAGAAAGCCGCCAGTCATGCCGATCAGGAACCAAGCCAGAGGGAAAAAATATTTTTCGCTTTTTAGGCGAAAAATGCTGTAACCAAAACCAAGGCAGGCGAATACTGCCATCGTTGTATCCAACAGCGGCAGATCGGGAAGGTTGAAATAACCGAACCAGCTGCTGCGAGAGACAAACATCATGAAATGACGACCGATGTTATTAAGAAATTGGTTGCAGATGTAGTCGTATAGATGGGACGGGATGCCGCGAAAGAAATAGTGCACGCCGATCCAGTTCCAATAGTCCTTGGGGTAGCGGAGGGCAAAGACTATAAGGGGGGAGTATACGATGAGAGAAGCTATGCCCATCAGGGATAGTCCAAGCAGGTGTCGCTTGATATAACCGCGTTGGCGCAAGATGCCAAAGGTTACCATAGCCAGTATCACCATTGGGATCAGTTTGGATGCGGTATAGAAATGTTGCCCTAGGCCCATGCATATTCCGGCTAGTATGTAGTCGCGGTTGAACCCGGTGCGCCGGGCGCGGTAGAAAAAGTAAAAAGTGCTTACACCACAGAGGATGACGAATATCCACATCCAGGCGACACGCGAGTATATAAGGTGGACTGTCCAGGATGAGAGTAGCAGCGTGCCGATAATGGCGATGCGCCGCCCATATACCTCCAGCAGGAGAAGATAGAAGAAAACCAGACTCAAGGTGCCGGCAACCGCGCTTACGCTGCGAATGGTAGCAAGCGATGAGGTAGGTAAAAATTTTGCCGCTACGTGGAGGACTTCGTAATAGGTGATAGGGACTTGGAATTGTACGTTGCGATGGAATACCGGATATTTAGCGCCGGCCAGAAGTTCGTTGGCTAACGCCCCGGCTAGTCCCTCGTCTACGCTGCAACCGGGAGGGATGAGCTCAAGACTGTATAGTCGCCAGGCCAGGCCGATTAAGGAGACGAGGATGATTATGGGTAAATCAATGGTGCCGCGCCAGGAGGATCTGCGTAGCGTGTTTTTAAGCGATGCGGCGCGGTAAAAGGCCGGGCAGACTAAAATGCCGCCGCAGATGCTCCAGAAGAGGCCGATGTAATTGGCATGGGCTTGGAAACTGTTCTGCCCTATCATTATCAGGAGGATGCCGAAGAGGAGCAAAGGGATGCGAAAAGGGTCCAGCTTTTTCCAAAGAGGCGCCGTGGTTTCTGATGGCGGTTTTACTGGAACAAGGTTTCTGGTTGGCAGCAGGAAGATCAACAATACCAAGGAGACGGCGTAAAATGGTACAGCAGTGAAGTATTTTATCTGGTCTATATGTCTCTGCCCCAAAAATATGAAAAGCAAGATCAATGGTAGGAGGATTGGTAGTCGCAGCCGTATGTTGCGGAAAAGTGGTTGGTGAAATGAACCGGCTTCGCTGCGCGGCGAAGCGGGCAAAAAATATATAAGGCAAGCTAGAGCGGGGATAAGCAGCAGGCTGCCCCAGAGATAACGGGCGGCTTGAAAAAACAGATGCGACATCCCTGCGCTCAAAACCAACAAGCTTAACATTACTATGTCAATAGAGTAACCGAATCGGTTAGTTAGCGCTTCGCGTAATTCCCGGAGGGGGAAATCTTTTAATAGTCCGAAACCTTTAGCCCGAGAAAAGCTGGGTTGTTTTTTGCGCCGGGTTTTCCGCGGCAACCGTTTGTTCTTACTCGTGTTTTGTTTTGACATATCCGTTCCGCCTATTATAACAAAGACGCAGTTGTCTGTCTTGGGATTTTTGTTTTTTGCTGGGAGATTTCTTATGTTTGCCGATTCATGGTATTGGGTTTAATCTCTTGAATTCATATTATGGTTGTTTTATACTGCTATTATTGAGTTTAAGATAATGGGTTGCTTTATCTGAACTGCCTGTGGGTTCCGCATGAAGTAGTCCGCTATTGGATCAGGATAATATCTTTAATGAAAATACTACTGATTCATCCATCAGACGAAGTGGTTTATGAGTCGTTTGAGCGGAAGCAAATAGCGCATTTTCCGATAGGTCTTGGATATATTGCCGCTATGGGGGAAAAGGCGGGGCATGACGTTTATGTTTTGGATTATCAGGTCACTCCATTTGGCGCCCCGGAACTCGAAGGCCGAATTGCCGATTTGAAGCCGCAGCTCGTCGGTGTGACTTGCACCACCCCGGTTTTCAAGGCGGCCGGCGATATTTTGAAGACAGTCAAAAAGGTATTGCCAGAAACCAAGACTCTGTTAGGCGGTCCGCACATCAACGCTTTGCCGGAATCCTCTCTGCACCAGTGCCCGGATGCTGATTTTGCGATCTTTGGTGAGGGAGAGGATAGTTTTGCCGAATTATTGGCGGCCATTGCGGCCGGTGGGGATGATTACCGGGGGATCTTGGGGGTAGCCTGGCGCGGTCCTGATGGTCAAGTGACTATGAATCGGCCGCGGCCGATGGCGAAGGACATAGATTTGTTTCCCATCCCGGCACGGCATCTCTTTGAAATTGAAAAGTACTCTGATCCGGATAGATACCAAGGGTCGCATACCATATTTATCTCCAGTCGTGGTTGTCCCTTCCGTTGTAAATTCTGCGCCTCGCAGGCGACCTGGGGGCGAAAAGTGCGTTTTCGGTCCCCTGAGAAAGTGGTGGATGAGGCGCAGGTGGTAGTGAATGATCTTGGTATCAGGCATATCACGATAAATGACGATACCTTCACTGCCAGTAAGAGAAACGTATTGGAGATTTGTCGCTTGATAGAGGAACGAGGCCTGAAGTTCAGCTTTCTTTGTTCATCGCGCGTGAATACCATAGACGAGGAGATGGCTGCGGCTTTAGCTCGCGCGGGCTGTTGCGAGATTACCTTTGGTATCGAGTCAGCGGACCCTGAGATCCTCAAGAATATTTGTAAGGACATAGATATAAGCAGAGCTGTTCCAGTTTTTAAAATGGTAAGGGAACACGGTATTCGTGTCCACTCCAGCTATATTGTTGGTAATCCTGGCGATACGCATGAAACTATTAATAAAACGATAGATTTTGCGGTTGAGTCCGGTACGGATTACGCCCAGTTTTCGGTGTGCGTTCCTTTTCCGGGGACGCCTCTCTGGCGGGAGGCGGTAGAGAAGGGGATGCTAAAGACTGATGACTACACCAAGTTTACACGCTACTATTCGGTTGTCGCGAATTTCAGCCAGGTCAGTGACGAGGAACTTGTGGAGTACCAGCGCGAAGGTTATCGCCGTTTCAACGCGGCCAAACGGGATGGGCGAAGGGATTACTGAGTCAAGGAGAAAAATTTTATGCCATATTCTGTGATCCGAGGGATGATCTTTGCGGCGGCCGTTGCCTTGGTGATTTTTGGCCAGGCACATATCCTGAGGGAGAAGGCGGATCAGCTACTAGGGATCGTCCTTTCGCTATTGGGGGTGGGGCTGATTGCCTGGGGGGTCTACTTGCCGGCTAAGGGCGCCTTGCGTATTCAAGCCTGGCTAAAGAAGGCAAGCGGTTTGCTAGCCAGTTCGGCAGGACGCAAGAAGATCTTGCAGGGTCTGAAGAGAGGATATCTATCGTTAAGTGATCTGCCTCTGCTCAGGTTGGTGGTGATGCTGACTGGGGTCGGTCTGATGTATTGGTCGCATACGCATCTCTTTAGCCAGGGAACCGGGCGGGCTGATACTCTGGTAAAGGTGTTGGGATTGGTACTCCTCGCGGTGTCCGGTTGGCCGGGAAGAAGGGAGACAATTTGGCGCGTGATCAAGGGACGCAAGCCTCCGTTTTCTTGGGTGCGTTTGCCTTTGCTGGCCGGGGCGATCGTTTTGGCCGTGATGGGGCAGCGTTACAATATTATTGGTCGTGGCCAATTGGGGGCGATGCTGCTGATTTCATCGTTGTTTTTTCTCTTTTTCAGCTTCCGAGACGGCAACGAAGAACGTTTGCTGGAGAAAAGTCCGTCGAGGAAAAGCAGTGCGAAAGTCCCTGCTTCGCTGCCGCGTTTGCTCAGTCTTGTTTGGATAATTGGGAGCGCGACCCTGTTTTCTTATTTTGCTTATACCGAGCAGTTAGTGCGTGCCGGTCTGTGCTTGGTCTTGTTGTTGCCGGCCGTGTTATTTTGGGGAGAATTTTTGGGCGGTAGTAGGCAAGTGGAGGAGAGGCTGGAACGCAAGGACATTTGGCTGCTCTTGGCCATATTGGTGGTGGCGGGGTTCTGCCGTTTTTATGATTTACACCGTGTCCCCTGGGGACTGTGTTTTGACGAAGGGTATGCAGTATTGCAATCCCAGGGGTTGACCTATGGTCCCTGGCGGCACTTCTTTATTTCAACGCACCATTGCTACGGCGCCAACTTGCACCATTACTCTATGGCAATCTTGATGAAGATTTTCGGCTTCAGCATGGAGCTGACCAGATGGCCGAGCGCTGTGCTGGGGTTGCTGATGGTGATCTATCTGTACTTCTTAGCGCATAAGCTCTTTGGCCGTCGGGTGGCGGCGATCGCGTCTTTTTTGGTAGCGGTTTCCTTTTATCCTGTTTTGTTCAGCCGTTTCTCGTATTGTTGGATTCATCCTGCCGCTTTGTTGGTGCCGGCCATTTATCATTATCTCTGTGGTGTAGATAAGGGAAGCAAGTTGCAGTTTTTGCTTGCCGGTGTTTTTGCGGGGCTACCCTTTTATTTCTATCAAGCTTTTTTAGGTGTTCCCATATTATTCTTTTTTCTTACTGTCTATTTACTCTGGCGTGACCCCGGGATATTCAAACGGCGCTGGACGGGGCTCCTGGTTTTCGGCGGCGCCTTTATCATTGCTGCTTTGCCTGTTCTGTATTGGTATCTCATACAGGGTAACCAGTCACTGGGTGCGGTGCGGCAGGCAGCGATAAGCGCCGGTAACCCGGAGTATCAAAAAGCTATGGCCCAGCCGTTGAATTATATCATGGCTAACGTGCTTCGGTATTTTTTGGCTTTTTACTATCGCACTACCCATGTTTGGTATAACTTACAGGCTATCCCCGGCAAACCGCTCGTGGATGTTTTTTCTGCCGTTTTTTTGCTGATCGGTATGTCGGTGGCGGTTTTGGGTTGGCGGCGCGAGAAAATTGGTATCATGGCGGTATGGTTATTGAGCGGTTTTTTGCCGGGATGGCTTTCCCATTCCCCCGGTTCGCCTAATACTACACGTATGTCGCTTTTGATCCCCTTAGTGAGTTTGCTCGTAGGACTGGTGATTGTAAGTGTTATTCAATTGTTGCAGCAGACGGTCAAGTGGTTACGCGGGACAAAGATGGGATTGGTCCTGATGGTGTCACTGGGATTGGTTATCGGCGGCCTTAACTATCGGATGTTCTTCTCGGTCTTTGCTAGTAATGTGCACGCCTGGGAATCGTTTGACCTTTCTCAGACGCTTGTTGGACGGTTTATGCGGCAGGTGGTCAGGGGTGAGGAAAAACGGATTCGTCAAGCGGGGGCGGGAGGAAAGGCGGTCGCCTACATATCGAATTTCTGGCGAGAAGCGCGTGTTTTGCCTGTCTACCGTTTTGGTTTGAACAGCGACTATTTTTCGGTGCGCAACGCTAATTCCTTGTTGCGCCTGGGCGGGGAAGAGATGACCGCGGTTTTGCTTTTGGACCCGGTATATCGCGAGCTGGGCCCTTGGCTGCGCAGTTTTTATCCGAATGTTGGATATCATCAGGTGGACGACCCGGCGCCGGGTGTTTTGCGGAGATATAACGACAAGTATAACGATGACATAGTTGCGGTTGCCTATGTGGTGCGCGCTGAAGACTATCTTGCGGCGCGTGGTTTGGAAGTGACAGAGTATTCCCTGCCAGGGCTTAAGGGGACGCGGTCGGATAAAGTCGCGCGGCAACTGAGTTATCAGGCGCATCCGAATGTTATGAGTGCCCGCTGGCGGGGTAGTGTCCTGCCGCCGGGGGATGGCGATTATCTATTCCGCGCTGAGGGACGGGGGCGCTTTCGTGTGCGCCTTAACGGCAAGACTGTTATGCAGGGGGAGTTGGTGGGTAAGGCCACAGAAAAACGGCTGTTTCTGGCAGATGGGTTTCATTTGCTGGAGGTCAGCTTTTTGTCGGGAGATTCTTTTAGTTTGAGATTGATCGAGGTGCAAGCTGGCGCCGGCAGGGAGCTTGGTTGGCGGGAGTTTTTTCGCGGGGATAGGGTGCACGGACTGTACGGCAAATACTATCGCAGTGGGGAAATGGGCGGCACTCCGGTGAAACAGCGGATTGACCCGCTTATTTACTTTCGTTGGGGTGTGTTCGATTCCACCGGCGTGGGAATTGGTTTTCCCTTTGAGGTGGATTGGCGGGGCAGTTTGCTGGTGCCCGAGAGTGGCGAGTATAAGTTCGACTTTCTTTTTGAGGATCCGATTACGATATTGGTGGATGGGACGGAGGTGTTTGTTTCAGGTAATTGGAAGCGGTGGTCGAAACCGATGCGCCTTGAGCGAGGGGTACATGACATCCGGATAATTGATAAGGGATCGGGAGTCAATGATACGCTGGCCCTTTACTGGTCGCGTGACGGGTCTGAGCCGGAGATGATCTCGCATGAGTATCTGCGGCCCCTTTTTTAGAGGAGGTATACGATATTATGGTATACGGGGTACGAGCCTGGCCCGTCAGGTTGTGGCTTGAAAAGCGAAGGCAGCTGGCGTTGTGGCGGAGCGTTTTTTATAGATCCATTTACCGGGAGGTATGATGATTGGACCGATCAAAAAAATATTGCAGCAGCTTAAAAGGCTCAAGGCGGGAAAGAAAAAAAGCTTGTCCCGTGCGCGGCAAATGCGGAAACTGCCGGCGAAAACGCGGGCCGGGAGGCGGCGAGTAAAACCGCTGGCGGAACTGAAGGCTTTGCTGGAAGGTATTGATAAGCCTTTTATTTTCAGGTCGGTCTTGTTGCTTTTGGCTTTGTTGTTATTGGGGATAGGCCGCGGCAATTATCCGCTGCAAGCCGTCGGCCTGTTGTTGTTGTTGCTGACCGCCAGGCCTGTGGTTTGCAACGTAAAGTGGGTCAAAGAAAGCAGCAAGAGGATCGCTCCTTGGTGGATTTTCCCGGGTATGATCATAGCGGCGGGTATGATCTTTACTTCATTGAAATTGTTTCTGAAGGGATCAGTGATTGCCGGTATGATCAATATCGTCCTAATGGTGGTGGTGATCTTGGCGAGTTTTCGGGCGGGTGGGGAGAGACGCCGGGTAGAAGCAGCCGTCAAGGAGCGTGGTGGCATTGCGCTTATCTCCTGGGGGGTGATGGTGCTGGGCGCGATAACCTTCGCTTTCCTTTGTTCGCGGGGCGCGCTGGCGGCAGGCATGTGGATATTGGCGCTGCTGGTTATTGGTGTGTTTATCGGCAGCTCTTCTTTAAGTAGGGGAGGCGCCGCGCGCGAACCCGATCGAGGCCGCCGGGACCTTTGGCTCATACTGAGCTTGATTGTGTTGGACGTTTTCTTGCGTTACCACCGTTTTGGCGGCGCGCCGTGCGGCATAAACGAGAGCGAGGGTCCGATCGCGCTTTGGAGCCAATCCATTGCCGCGGGTATTGTAGTGCCTTTTGGATATCCGGGAGGGATATATTTTGGTACTAACGTATGGATGTATATCGCCGGTTTTTTCGTTAAGTTATTCGGGTTCAGCATGTTTGCGATGCGTTTTCCTGCCCTTTTGTTTACGCTGTTGACGATCGTTTACCTTTACCTATTGGGTCGCGAGATGTTCGGTCGTCTCGCTGGCGCGGCGGCGGCGCTGGTTTTTATCTTTGGCAGTTGGTCGCTTTTCGTGACTGGGTTGGCATTCAGCTGGATCGTGCCTGTCGCATTGATGGTGATGGGATCATATCACTTGCTGCGAGGGGTGGCTCGCGGCAAACTGTTGCAGTTTGTCATTTCAGGGGCCTGTCTGGGATTCGGTGTTTATATGTATCAAACCGGATTGGTTCTGCTTTTACCGGCCCTGCTATATTTGGTTTATCTGTCGCTTAGTGACCGTGGTTTTTTGCGCCGGCGGATCGGCGGCATCTTGGCGTTTTTATTTTCTTATTTTGCTGTTGCTATGCCCGTCTTACAACTGTGGTATCACAATCACAGATTACTTTGGCCGGTGAGCGAGTTGGCGCCGTTGTTCCAGCAAGGGGGTGCGGCGGGCGTACTGAGTGCGGCGGGGGATAGTTTGGGAACTTACCTGTTGGCCTTGTTTAAACTGGCCCCGCTTAATGCCTACTTGAATGTTCCGGTGGCAGCGCTTTTGGGTCCCATCGCCGCGGGGTTTTTCGTTCTGGGGGCTTTAGTAGTTTTGCTCCACTGGCGTTCGGAGCGGATGTTTTTCCTGGCAAGTTGGCTGGTTTGCGCTATGCTGCCGGCCGCGTTCTCGCGCGCGCCTTTAGGTATATTGACGCCAAAGTTCACTCTGGTTTTACCCTTGATCGGTATTTTCGTCGGAATGGTGTTGGGGGCGGGATACAGTGTGTTGGCACGCCAGAAATGGGCGCCGAAGAATACCGCGGCTTCCCTGGTGATCGTTATGCTGTTGTTGATAGGTGCTACAGGTTACCATCGGTATTTCAACAAGTTTTGCTCGAACCCCAAATATATGGAAGCATATTTCAGCTCCGAGATCCGCTTGGGTGGGTTTATGCGCGGCTTAACTGAGAGTGCGTCGGCTAAAGTGGGCGAGAGAAAAGCGGAGAAGCAGGCGAAGACTTATCTCTCAGGCTATTGGCGGGGTTCTGTTCCAAGCGGCCTCTTTCGGCAGAATGTGGCCATCGCTTGGACGCCGGTACGGAGCGTCACCGACCTCCTGCAGCTTGGGGGCAGGGAGCAACGCACGGTGATAGTGCTGGAGCCATTGTACCGCGAGGTGTTTGCCTGGCTGCGCGAGTTTTATCCGCGTGCTGGCTATTGGGAACTCAAGGATCCGGTGCCAGGCAAGCTGATCAGGTTTAACGACCATTTTCATGAGGAGATCATAGCTTGTGCCCTTACCTTGAAGGGTAGTGACTACGCGGCAGCGCGCGGCTTGGAAATGACGGTCTATGAGAAGCCCGGGCACGAGGGCGCGGCGCAGCAGAAGCTTGTTTCGCGGATACAATTAGCCGGGGCGGAGGGAGGCAGCGCGTCCTGGCGGGGGAGCATGCTCGCGCCGGAGCAGGGTCGTTACGCCTTTGGCGCTAGTGGTCGCGGACGGTTTGCGCTGTCCTTGGATGGTCGGGAGATGATGGCCGGTTCTCTGTCAGGAGATAGGATAGCGCAGGACTTATGGCTGGCGGAGGGGTTGCACCTGCTGGAGGTAAAGTTCTTTGCGGGCGAGGAATTCCGTGTGAATATAGTGGCGCCCCTGAAGGAGGGCGCGCGCGAACTGGGCCCGGACGATTTTTTTACCGGAGACAGGACGGGCGGTCTGCTGGGGAAGTACTATTTGGCGGGCAGCGGGTTTAAGGGTCAGCCGGTTTTACAGAGAATAGATCCACTGCTAGCTTTCCGATGGGATCCAGCCGGTTTGCATATCGGTCTTGGTGCCCAGTTCCAAGTTGAATGGACCGGCAAATTGATCGTACGGGAGCCCGGGGAATATGAACTTACGACCAGCATGGAGGACAAGCTGTCCGTTTACTTGGACGGACAAAAGGTCTTCCAAAGCCGCTATTTACAGCAGAAGATGTATGGCGAAAAGATTTCGTTGGACCAGGGGGAACACACCCTGCGCATTGTGGACGAATCCGCTGGTCCGCGGCTGGCGGTCGTGCTCTATTGGGCGCGCGATGGCGGCGAGCGGGAAGTTATTCCCCCGGCTAATCTAAGTCCGTGGTAACTATTGGAGAGATAATTGGCAGTGAGTGCCAAGAGCAGGAGAGGTATGAAGAAGAAGGCGCGGGTGGTCCCCTATAAGCTCCTAAAGATAGTTGCTGTTGTCGGCGCGTTTGGCCTGATCTTGAGTGGTCAGAAAGTTGCGTTGGTTGCGGCTGGTGCGGCAGGGGGGATACTGATCACCATATTGGGAGTGGCCCTGTTGGTGCTTGGCGTGAAATTGCCGCAAAGAGGTAGCTGGGATATCGATGCCCTGGGCCAAGTCGTCTCTGGCGGCGCGGCGCGCCGCAGTAAGAGGTCGGATTTGCCTGCGCGCCTGGCTTTTCGGCTGGCGGACGGGCTGGCCGGCGGCAGCCGGGAAACGGCGCGGTCGGTTGTACGCTATCTGGCGCAATTGCCGCGCCTGCCGCTCATCTTATTTGCCGGGGGAGTAGGGTTGATTTATCTCACGCACGCCATTTTTCATAATGCCGGGCGTGGCCTGGCAGACATGATCGGTACGGCACTGGGGTTCGCCTGCTTGCTGGCCGCCGCTTGGCCGTCCGGCGAGCGATGGGACTGGCGTGGTAAGAAAAATAAGCTGCGCTTTTCTTTTAAACGCTTGCCGTTAATGTTGGCTGTTTTCCTGTTAGCGGCGGGGGGGTTGAGTTTTTACTTTAAGGGCAAGGTGCTGGCCGGAACGATTTTCATAGTGCTTGCTTTGTTATCGTTGTTGCATAGTATACCCCAGGATGATCTGCAGCGGGTAGCGCGTGTTCGCCGTCCGGCAGTTGGGCGATCCCGGAACTGGGTTGGCCCGTTAAGCATACTGGTGGCGGGGGGAGCTTTTTCGTATTTCACGCGCGGCGGGTCGTTGCCCGCGGCGGGTTTGACGCTAGTCTTTCTCTGTGTGGCGCTCTATTTCGGCGGCCGGGGCTTGGCGGAGGCGGGGCAGCTTGGTGCAAAAGATAAATTGGATCGTAATGACTGGTTGCTTTTGTCGGGGGCGCTGGCCTTGGCGTTTTTCTTCCGTGCTTATCATATCGGCATTCTGCCCTGGGGCATCCATCCTGATGAGAGCACGCACGTGCGCTGGTCGCTTTCCATACTCGATGGGGTCGATCAGCCCTTATTCCTGAATGTCTGGCACTATTGCGGTGCTACGCTTTACAATTATTTGGTCGCGCTGATGATTAAGATCTTTGGTTTCACCGTGCCGGTATTCCGCATGGCGGCGGTCTTGCCCAGTGTGTTAATGGTTTTTTACCTCTACTTGTTTTCTCGGCGGCTTTTTGGACGGCGGGTGGCCTTTTTTGCCAGCTTGGTACTGGCTGTCTCTTACTGGCCTGTGGTGATGTCGCGGGTCTCATTCCATTGGGTGTACCCACCGATGCTTTTGGTAGCGGGTCTGTATCATTTGTTGCGGGGTGTAGACGAAGGACGTAACTTGCAGTTTATGCTGGCGGGAGTTCTTTTTGGTATGTCACCATATTTTTACCCCTCCTTTGTTATGATCCCGGTAATCGTGTTTGTTTACATCGTTTATCTTTGCCTGCGGGACCGCTATTTTCTGGCGCGGCGTTGGCCGGGTCTGATAGTAATGGGCGGCGCGGCAATAATTGTAGCTTTGCCGGCAATTCACGCTTATTTCTTTCGTTTTACGGGCATGGGCTGGGCCATAACTCAGAGCTCACTGAATGCCGCTGACGGACTGCAGCAGCCGCTGGCTTTTATCATGCGCAATGTCTGGGCTTACCCGCTCACCTTTTTTCATCGCACCTCTGGGTCGATTTATATGCTGATGTCGGCCGAGCCGATCATGGATGTGTACTCGGCGGCCTTGTTAATTATAGGTCTTTGCCTTTTGATCTTTAGCTGGCGGCGTGAGCGGATGTTCTTGCTGGGTATTTGGTTTTTGTTCGGCTTTCTGCCGGCGATGGTTTCGCATAGCAAGATATGTCCGGATTTATGGCCCTATGTGCGGCGCCTGACTTTAACCTTGCCGCTGGTCAGTTTGCTGGTAGGGCTTGTTCTGTCCCAGAGTTATGGTATTTTGCGTGACGTATTAGGTCGTGGTCGCCGGAGGTGGTGGGCTCTGATCTGTGCCGGCGCGCTGCTACTGCTGATTACAGGCGCTAACTACCGCAGCTACTTTGTACAGTACGCTGGCGATGTCGGTATCTGGGAGCAATTCGCTTTATCTAATATGTTGCCCAGTCAGTTGGCCAGGCGACTGGCGGAACGCGGAGCGCCCCGGGGCGAAGTGGGCGACGATACGGCTGTCTACATCTCTGATTTCTGGAGGGAAGGAGTTGATTTTCACCTCCACGGGATCAGGAACAGTTTGTTTTCGGTGGGTAACGTTAATTCATTATTGCGGCCCGGGGACGGGGCGGAGCGGGCGATAATTCTTCTGGAGCCGGTATATCGGGAGGTGGATCCCTGGTTGCGGAGTTTTTATCCGGGTGCGGAACGTCAGGAACTGGCGGACCCAGCGCCAGGCAAGTTGATCAAGTATAACGATAAGTATAACAACGATTTGATGGCCATTGCCTATGTGATCGATGCGGACGACTATAAAGCAGCGCGCGGCCTGGAACTGGTGGAATATAGTGAACCGGGACTGACGGGAGAAAAACACGAGAGGAAAGTGCGGGAACTGTCCTGGCGCAAGGAGCGGGAACAGAGCGCTGTTTGGCAAGGTAGTGTTTTGATTGCGCAGCAGGGGGAGTACATCTATCAGCTGGCAGGGCAGGGGAGCTTTAGCTTGAGGCTAAACGGCAAAGAAAGGCTTGCCGGGGAGTTAACCGGCGGAGCTCGGCAAGTACGCCTTTTTCAGGAGCAAGGATTTCATCGCTTGGAGGTGCGGCTGGATGTCGGACGGCAGCTCCGCCTGGAGATAAACGGTGAATTGCCGGGTGGGGAAAAGGTTGCGCTTGGCTGGCGGGAGCTGTTTCCGGGAGACAGGAGGCAGGGTCTGCTTGGTAAGTACTATGCTTACGGCACTCGTGGCAAATCCGCGCCACTCTTGCAGCGTCTGGATCCGTTATTGCTGCTGCGCTGGAATGTTCAGCGACCGCCGTATCCGGGCTTGGTTTTTCCCTTTGAGGTGGAGTGGAGTGGGGTGTTGCTCGCGCCGCAGGACGGCGAGTACAAATTTGACATGGCGCGCGAGGACGCCTGCGCAGTCTATGTTGATGGCATCGAGGCCTATTCTCTGCGCCGTAACAAGCTGTTCCAACGCACGGTTTCTTTGAGCAAGGGGGAGCATTCGCTACGTGTGGTGGACGAGGGCACAGGGATCAATAGTACGGTTATATTATACTGGTCGCGTGATTCTGGCGAGAAGGAAGTGGTTTCGCACCTTTATTTGCGGCCAAGATAGAATCGCGCATGGGAATGTAGCATGATTTCTAAGAAAAACAAAGGTCGCTGGGGTCGGGTTATTTGGCTGGTTTCAAGCTTGCTGTTGTTGGCCCTCGGGCAATGGGGCATAACTGTCAAGAGTCTGGCGGTTGGCGGTATGGCGCTCTCTGTCCTGGGCGTTGTTTTACTATGGTTGGGTATTCGCGCGTCGTCTCAGGGTGATAAAGCAGTCAAGGCTCTGGCGTGGCTGCGGAGACCATCGACTAAGAGGCATACCGACAAGCCGTCGGTCATTTTTCGCTGGTTGGTCATGAGTCCGCTTGGGTTGTCTGTGCGAAACGGAGTGAAATGTTGGCTTGAGGCCGTTGTTCGTTGGTGGCGGGGCGCGCCACGCTACCGCTTGGGTATGTTGGCGTGCGGTCTGACGATTATCGCTGTGTCGCATATTCTTTTTCATTCTTTTCAGCATGGTGTTCAAGACCTTGCTGGTAAGGCGTTGGGTATCTGCTTGATTCTCGTCGCGGCGCGGGGGCCGGTAGTGGGGGCGGTGTGGCGGGGCGCTAAACGGCGGGGGCCTTCGCTTGTCTGGTTGTTGCCGGCCGTAGTGGCGGCGGTGCTTTTGGCCAAGGCGGCGATGTCTATGTTCGGCAAGCGTATGGTTGCTACGGGGGTAGTGGAGATTCTTCTGGGCTTGGCGATAGTTGCGTTTTTCTTCCGTGGTAATATGGAAGAGAGAACGGAGCGGGCTTTGCCGGCGAAAGGGCGAAAGTATAACCTACCCTTATGGATAGCGACTATATTTATTGCTCTGGTCTTCGCGCTCATTTGCTCGTCAGGCAATCCGGCCAAGGCGGTTTGGCTGGTGCCTGTTTTGGTATTCCTGGTATATCTTGGCGGCGGCCAGTTGACCGGGGAAGGGGAAAAGGGCGATGGGGCACTCGGCAAGCGGGATCTGTTAGCGCTGGCGATCATCCTTCCCTTGGCAGCTTTCCTGCGTCTATATAAACTGGAATACGTGCCGCCGGGGCTTAGCCTGGACGAAGGAGTCCAAGCGGACTTCGCTCTGTTCTTCTCGCGCAATTATCCTGTTGCTTTCTTCGTTAATATTTGCACCCTGATCGGCACAAATGCGTGGGCGTATTTGCTGGGTCAGTTGCTTAAGCTTTTTGATCCGAGCGTCGCGGTCTTTCGCTTGCCTACTGTGCTTGGCGGTTTGCTAATGACCGTTTATCTTTATTTATTGGCCCGCGAGCTTTTTGGCCGGACGGTAGCGGTTATTGCCGCCGCGCTGCTTGCCTTTTCTTTTTGGCCCGTTTTTTTTAGTAGGGTTGCTTACCACTGGATAATGGGGCCGGCACTCCTGGTTTGTGGTGCTTACCACATGCTGCGCGGTATCAGGCAGGGGCGTGTGTTGCACTTTGTCATCGCCGGAGCATTTCTGGGGCTGGGGCCCTATTTTTATCCTATTGCCTTCGGTATTCCCGGTCCGATAGCGTGTTATATTATTTACCTGTTCATTCGTGATCGCAGCTTGTTGCGCCGACGTTGGAATGGTGTGCTCGCCATGTTCTTGAGCTATTGCCTGTCCGCTTACCCGGCGCTGTATGCCTTTTTAAACGGGCTGACCGGTGTTAATCGGGTACTGTCGTTGGGCAGGATCAGCGGCAGCCTGGATGGACTTGTACAGCCGATCGATATTATCTCCAGTCATTTTATTCAATACCCGTTGCTGTTTTTCTCGCGCAGCACCGGTCATGCATACCACAACCTGCCAGGCGAGCCGTTGCTTGACCCTCTGTCCGCGGCTCTTTTTGCGGTGGGCGCCCTGGTGGTGCTGCTGCACTGGCGCAAGGAGAAAATGTTTTTACTGGCCATTTGGATGGTCTTCGGGTTTTACCCGGGCATATTTTCTTTGGGCGCTGGATTGCAGATACCGCGCATCGGCCTGTTGATGGCGCTGGTCAGCCTGATGTGCGGCTTGGTGCTGGGTCGCGGCTACCTGATGTTGCGCGAGCGGTTTGCTACGCCTTCGGCGCGCCGGCTGTTACTTTGCGGTTTGATGATAGTTCTGGGGATTATTGCCGTCAGTAATTCACGTAAATATTTTCACAGATGGGCAAACCATTTGCACGCTTTGGAAAGCTTTTATCATACAGAGAGTCGGGTGGGACGTTTTGCGCGTGATCTGGTAATGGAGGTGCGGCAGGCTGATCGGGAGATTGGTGTCATCGGGCATGTTTCCGACTACTGGAAGGCCTCTACGACGATGGGGATATATTGGAGTGAGGTAGACGTGGCCTGGCTATACTGGAAGGGGATAAACTCCCTGCTGGAGCTGGGCTCGGCAGATAAGAATACGGTGATCGTGGTCGAACCGCTCTATCGCGAACTTGCGGCGTGGATGCGTCAATTCTACCCGCGGGCAGATTACCGGGAATTACCTGACCCCAGACCAGGCGAACTTAAAAACTTTAACGATACTTACCATGAGGAGATAACGGCCTGTGCTTTTATCATCAGCGCCAAGGATTATAGTGACGCTCGTGGGCTGGAGCTGGAGGAGTATTTTCGCCCTGGTTTTTTGGAAAAAAAAGAGGAAAAGGTAGTGCGGCGGGTGGATTACCGGGCCGGCGCGGCCGCGGGAAGCGCTCTCTGGCGCGGCAGTATCCTTGCTCCTGACCAAGGAAACTACACTTTTTCGCTATCAGGCAGCGGCGACTGTGACTACTTGGTGCGACTGGACGGTCGGCAGGAATTCGCCGGCTCCCTGGCGGGGGGCAGCAAGGAGCACAAGCTGCGGCTTGTCGGCGGGTTCCATAGTTTGGAGGTGCGCTTGCTACGGGGCAGTCGTTTTCGTTTGACTATACAGGCTGCGCTGAGGACAGGCAAGACGGTTGAATTATTATGGCAGAATATGTTCCGTGGCGATCACACCCAGGGTTTGCTCGGCAAATATTACGCGCATGGCAGCGGCTTTAAGGGCACTCCGGTTTTTAGTAGAATCGATCCGCAGATTCAGATGCGCTGGCACAAGTATGTATATCCGGCGATCCCCGGTTATCCTTTCGAGGTGGAATGGCGGGGCAAGCTGATCGTTAGTCAATCCGGATGGTATAGTTTTGAAACGAGTATGGAGGATAGCGGTATTGTTTTTGTTGACGGGGAGAAAGTTTTTGCTTGTCAGTACTGGAAACAAAAGTTGATGAGCAGGCGGGTCTATCTCAAGGCGGGAGAGCATGTTTTGCGAGTCTTGGATTATGGTACGGGCCGGAATTTGGCTAATGTTCTCTATTGGTCGCGCGACGGTGGGGAGCGGCAAGTGGTCTCGTTCAAGCATTTGCGGCCGTACTAGTAATCCGCGTTTTTGCGCGGATTACGGAGCAGTTGAGCAGCTAGAACAGCCAGCGCAGATTGGTTAATGACAGTTGCGAAACTGCGGGGAGTCTCGCTCGGTCGAGCATAACGGCAGGGTATGGAAAGATGGAGCACAGGAAAATAACAGCGGTTGCTTGTGGTGATTGCGGCAAAAAAGCGCTGGCTGCCGCGCAGGAGATACTTGTGGCTAACGGATCCGCTCTGGATGCTGTGGAGCGGGGGGTTAATGCCGTTGAACAGGATCCGGAGAGCAGTTGTGCCGGTCTAGGCGCCTGGCCTAACGCTGCCGGGGTGGTGGAGTGCGAGGCGGCGATAATGGAGGGCGCCGGTCACCGCGCCGGTGCGGTCAGCGGGCTCAAGGAAATCGAGCGTCCCGTTTCTGTCGCCAGGGCGGTGATGGAAAAGAGCGAGCACACCATACTGAACGACGCGGGCGCGTTGGCATTTGCCATGCGGCAGGGGTTTAAACGGAAACGCTTGTTGACCAGGGAGAGCCGCGCGGCCTGGGTCAACTGGTATAAGGATAAACGGCGGGGCGAACTGCCGGAGGAACGGTTGACGGCGACCCTGGCCCTGGATAACAAACAAGAGATAGCGGCCGCTTGTTCTTCCGGGGGGTTGGCTTTTCGCTCTTCGGGCAGACAGGGTGTGGCGCCGTTGATCGGTGGCGGCATATATGTAGATAATGCAGTCGGCGCCGCCGCGGTGACCGGTGCCTCTGATTTATTGATGTTGTTTGCGCCTTCCTTTTTGGTGGTTGAGTTAATGATGGATGAGCTGTCGCCTCAGGATGCGTGTGAGACTGCGCTGGAGCGGATCAAGGAGATGCGCCCGGAAATAGCGGAACGCCCGGTAGGCTTGATTGCCCTGGACAGGAAAGGCGCCTTCGGCGGGGCGACCACGGCGGGCAAGTTCTCTTATGCCGTGTGGCGTATGGGGGACAAGGAGGCGGAGGTTTTCACGATCAGGCAGATTTGATAAAGCGGTATTTGGTATCTAGTATCTGGTATTTAGTATCCCTGTACCATTCGCGTTAGTACGCTCAGGTGCA
>JAUXIB010000071.1 GCA_030621225.1 candidate division FCPU426 bacterium | reverse complement strand
GCTGCTGATCACCCTGCTTCTTCTTTCCGGGCCGGCGGTGACCCGATCGATCGCCTCCTCCAGCTCATCCATGCTCACCGCCTTGCGATCGCGCCGTGAAGCAAGCAGTGCCGCTTCGTTGGTCACGTTGGCCAGGTCAGCTCCGGAAAAACCGGGGGTGCGCTGGGCAATAACCCTAAGCTCCACCTTTTTGTCCAAGGGGATTTTATACGCGTGCAATTTGAGTATCGCTTCGCGACCGTTAAGATCAGGCAGGTCCACCACAACCTGCCGGTCAAATCTCCCCGGCCGTAACAGGGCCGGATCCAATACATCGGGCCGGTTAGTAGCGGCAACCAGGATCACACCAGCGTGCGTAGCGAAACCATCCATCTCCACCAGCAACTGGTTCAAGGTCTGCTCGCGCTCATCGTGCCCGCCGCCCAGGCCGGCGCCGCGGTGTCTGCCCACGGCGTCTATCTCATCGATAAAGATGATACAGGGCGCGTTTTTCTTTCCCTGCTCAAACAGGTCGCGCACACGTGAGGCGCCAACCCCCACAAACATCTCAACGAAATCCGACCCGGAAATGGAAAAGAAGGGACGACCCGCCTCGCCGGCCACAGCCTTAGCCAATAAGGTTTTACCGGTCCCTGGCGCCCCTAACAGCAGCACCCCCTTGGGGATCTTGCCTCCCAAGCGCTGGTATTTCTTGGGATTCTTGAGGAAATCGATCACCTCACGCAACTCTTCCTTGGCTTCGTCCACACCGGCGACGTCTTTAAAGGTCACCCGTCCATCACGCTGTCCGGCCAAACGAGCCTTGCTCTTGCCAAAAGCCATCGCGCCGGAGCCGCCGCTCTGGGCCTGCCGCATCAACATGAACAATAGAAACATCAGGAGCAAAAATGGCAGCCAATAGAAGATCGCGTTCTGCCACCAAGGCGGCTTTTTCTCCGGCTTCACCTCTATTTCTACCCCGCGGGCAAGCAGCATATCCGTAAGAGAATCATGATTGAGCGGCGAGTAAGTAACAAAGGCCGCGCCGTTCTTGGTGCTGCCCGCTATCTCCCGCTCCTGAACAGTGACCCGCTGAATAGCGCCATTCTCCACCTGGTGAATAAATTTACTATACTCCCACTGTGTTGGCGGCTGTTCTTCCTTGTCCTGATATTTCTGGGCTATAAAGAATAGAAACAAAAAGAAGATTACCCAGTAAGTAATTGTCCTTATTAGTGAGGAACTTTTCATAAATTAGTACCCAAGAAGATTACCCCGTTAGATTAACTAATTATAATAATAGCAAAAAAATGCGCGTTTTTCAAGCTTTAGCGGAGGGTAATAAGCAAGGCCTCGGTTACGAGGGGGGAGTACATGTTGCACAGGTACGTAGGGGCGCCGCTCTTGTCCGCCACAGCTGACATAGCGACGGAGGATGCTGCGCCCTGGGCAGGGCAAGCCCTGCCCCTACAAAAAATCAACTTCTATATAAAGCACCCGCCGTGTTTCCGGGCCCACGGCAAATCGGGCATCAATCCGCTTGCCGATGACCCAGGCGATCTCCCCGCCACAAAGTAACAGGGGCTGATCTTTACGTGCCGACGGTGATAATTTAAGATCTGTATAAAAATCCTTTAGCTTCTTCTTTCCTACCATGCCCAGCGGTTGAAACCTGTCTCCCGGCTGTCGTACACGAAGCAGCAGCGGCCAATTGATTTTATCCGCGTCGAGAAACTCACGCTGCGTATCCGCCGCTTGCCGCTGCAGCTTACGACGGTTGAGCTTCTCTTCGCGTAATACAAGCCGCAAGCCATAAGCGGCGGGGCGATACTCTCCCGCCGAGGTAAGGTAAAAAATTTTCGGCGAAAGCTGGTCGACCCGCGCTTGCCCCTCGCTAACCACCAGCTCCTTGCCGTCACAAGCAAGCTCAATTCCACCCGCTAGCGCAAGCCGCCAACGATCGTTCTTAGGTCCGCGCCTGATCAATAAAAGCGCCATCTCTACCTGGTCCCAACGCAATTGCGAACCAGGCCGGCACAACCAAATATACTCTCGAAGCAAGCGGCGCGCCAAAGCCGGATGAAGATCTACCAAGTCCGCTTTCAGCATAACACCTCGTTTTTTGACCTCTGCCAGTAACCCCCCGGTCAGCTTAGTCAAATATTCATCTTCATCGCGCAGCAATAAATTAACCCGCCAGACAGCCTCGTCCAAACGCGGGTTGAATTCGCGGCGCAGTAGCGGTAGCAACTTGTTACGCACGCGGTTACGGCGGTAATCCAGCCCGCGGTTGCTGGAATCTGTGCGGTACGCTACGCCCTTCCCCGCTAAAAACTCCAGCAGTTCCTCTCGGCGACAATCTAAAAGCGGCCGAATTAATACCATTCCCTGGTAATCACGCCGGTAAGGGATCCCCGCCAAACCACCCGGTCCGGCACCGCGCAATAAACGCAAAAAAAGGCCCTCTACCTGGTCATCGGCGTTATGCCCCAGCAATACTTTTTTCAAGCCGTGAGTCCGGCATAATGAACTAAAAAAATTAAAGCGCAATTCGCGCGCTTTATCCTGAAACCCTTTTCCGTCAACCTTTGATAATTCTCCGGCCCTTAGGCAATGAACATCCAGCTCGATCCCCAAACGGCGGCACAACGCCCTGACCTGCCGCTGATCCCCGCCGGATTCCCGGCCGCGACAGCGGTAGTTAACATGCGCCGCCCTTAAACGCAGCCGGTATTCTTTCACCAGTTGGCTTAAAACTAACAACAGCGCGGTGGAGTCCGGGCCGCCGGAGAGCGCCAGCAAAACTTTTTCCCCACGGCGAAAAAGCGCCTCGCGCTTTATTGTTTCATAGATCTTTTGCTGTACCTTGAAGGCTCGGGGCGGAAGTTTCATAACGGGGATATTATACTATACCTGACGAGAAATTCTGAATTATGAGTTATGAATTATGAACATTTAGGTCACGAGTCATTCATCACGTATTACAAGGCAGGCAAATAGTTCGTGGTTCGTAGGATATAGCATTTAGTGTGCAACTAGATACTAAATACCAAATACTAGATACAGAATATATGGACCAAAACACCAAGCTAAAAAAGCGTTCCCTGATCCGTATCCGGCAACCCTTCCAAACAACCGTGCTCGCGTAAGGCGGCGACCACTGTACGGTTCGCGCCGGTGCGTCTGCTCAGGTTCTCTACGGATTTAAAGGGCAGTCCCGTACGTTCTCTGGCGATCGCGCTGGCGGTACTCTCGGCCACACCCGGCAATACGATCAACGGCGGCCTGATGCGTTCATTATCCACCTCGAAACGCCGCGGCTGGGACTTGTGAAGATCCACCGGCAAAAAATCTATGCCCCGGGCATACATTTCCCTGACGATCTTTGCCGTTCCAAACTGAGAGTTCTCCTTCGGCGACAACTTGTTTTTCTCATCAAGCTGAGTATTAAGTTCGCGGAGAAAACGACGCAAAACGTCTTTGCCCTGGCACATGTTTTTTAGATCAAAACTACTAACATTATTGCTGAAACAATCAGCGTAAAAGAACTCGGCATAGTGCACCTTGAAATAAGCGATCTTAAAAGCCATCACCACATACGCTACAGCGTGAGCCTTTGGGAACATATAGGTGATCTTCTTACAGGACTCCCGGTACCACTCCGGCACCTGCTTATCTTCCATCAACTGTTCCTGCGCCGGGGTCAGACCCTTGCCCTTACGCACCTTTTCCATGATGTTAAAGGCCTCTTCCTCTGGCAGTCCCTTCTTGATCAGGAAGAGCATGATATTATCCCGCACAGAAATGGCCGTAGAGAGGTCTGCGGTACCCGCCCGCACCAGCTCGCGCGCGTTGTAAAGCCAAACGTTCGTGCCGTGCGACAGACCGGAAACACAGATCAGATCGTTAAAGCTTTTTGGCCGGCTCTCTTCCAGCATCTTTATCACGAACTCCGTGCCAAACTCAGGAATACCCAGCGTACCCACCCCCGGCAAACCTTCCCGCTGAGCATCCACCTCTATCCTCCCCCAACCGGAAAAAAGAGCCATAGTGTCAGGGTCCGTGAGCAAGATCTCGTCGAGCTGCTTACCGGTAGAGCCGCACAGATTACGCAATGAGGTCGGATTATCATGACCGAGAATATCCAGCTTTACCATGATGTCATGAATGGCGTCACAATCGAAGTGGGTCGTTACTATCTCACCCTTGCGGCTATCCGCCGGATACTGGATGGGAGTGAAGTCATAAATGTCCATGCCCTTGGGCACAAACATCACTCCGCCGGGGTGCTGCCCGGTAGTCTTTTTTACACCTGAACATCCTTTGACCAGGCGGTCTACTTCAGCTCGCCGGGGACTAAGCTGCTTCCGCTTCTCAAAATACTTCATCACCAGGCCATAGGCTATCCGGTTCTGTACCCCTGAGATCGTGCCGGCGCGATAGGCGAAATCCGTACCGAATATTTCCTCGGCGTGACGCAACGCCCGGGCCTGGTATTCTCCGGAGAAATTCAAGTCTATATCCGGGACCTTCTCCCCGTGAAACCCCATAAATACCTCAAAAGGTATATCATAACCGTCCCGCAGCATTTTCCCGCCGCAATCGGAGCATTTCTTTTCAGGCAGATCAACTCCCGCCGCAGCCTGGTCACTGAAATCAAGGCTAACACAGGCCGGACACCTATAATGGGGAGGCAGTGGATTCACCTCGGTCACTCCCAGCAACATTGCCATCAAAGAAGACCCCACCGAGCCGCGGCTGCCCACAATATAGCCGTCAGCCAGTGACTTCTTTACCAGGCGCGAAGCGATAAGAAAGATCGCTGAGTAATTATTCTTGGTGATAGCGGTTATTTCTCTTTCCAGCCGCTCCTCTATCAGCGCGGGCAACTTTTCCCCGTAAAGTTCTTTCGCCGCCTGTCGCCCCTTATCGCGCAGCTCTTCATCGGCTCCGGGAATGATCGGCGGGCAAAACTTCTCCGGCATCGGCAACAGATCATCGATCATCTCGTTGACGAGCTGCGGGTTATCGACAACCACTTCCTCGGCGGCCCGCTCCCCCAAATAAGAGAACTCCACCAGCATCTCGTCAGTGGTGCGGAAGAAAAGCGAGGGGGGGCGCTCCACATCATCGAAATTCATACTATCCATAAAAACCTGGCGGAATATCCCATCCTGCGGATCCAGGTAGTGTGTATCACTGGTCGCCACTACCGGTTTGCCCAGAGCCTTGCCCAGGTCATATAGTCTGCGGTTTATCTGCTCCAGCGCTTGCCGGTCAGCCACGCGCCCCGTATCGATCAAAAAGGCGTTATTATCCAGCGGCTGGATCTCTATATAATCATAGAAAGCCGCCCGTTCCACAAGTTCCTCCTGCGAAGAACCGTCAAGTATTAATTGATAAAGCTCCCCCTGTTCGCAAGCGCTACCGATAAGCAGCCCCTCGCGCTTACCCTGCAGTTTTTCCCGCGGCATGAGCGGACGCCGGTAAAAGGTCTCCATGTGCGCTTCGGAAACTAATTGGTAAAGCCCCCGCATCCCCTGCTGTTTCTTGACTAAAACGATCACATGATACGGCTTGCGGGCCCGCTTGCTGGGCTCGAACTTCTCTACCAGGTATCCTTCCATACCATAAATAGGTTTTATCCCCTGCTGGCGGCAAAGCTTGGCGAATTCCGGAAAAGCCTGCACTACCCCGTGGTCGGTGATGGCTACCGCGGCATGCTCCCACTTCGCGGCCCGCTGCACAAACTCAGCCAAACCGGTAGTGGCGTCCATGCGCGAGAACTGACTGTGACAATGCAGCTCAATTCGTTTGCGCGGAGCCGTATCCACCCGTTCGTGGCCGGCGATCAACCTGATAGAATCGGGGCGCAGCACAAACTCCCCTTCGCTACGCGACTCCTCCATCCATTCCCCCCGCACGCGCAACCAGCTCTTGGCCGGTAATTTTTCAAGCCGTCCGGCTACTTTTTTCTTCCGCTTTAGCGGCTCAAAAAACTTTACGGTGACACTCCCGCTAAAATCCGTAAGGCCGATGTTGACAAACTTGCCGCCCGAAACGTCCCGCACCTGGACATCGATCAATTCCCCTTCGAGCACAACCCCGTCACATCCTACCTGCAGCGAAGACATCGCCCGTGGCTCCCCGCCTGCCGATGGTCCCAGTATCTGTTCCGGACGAAACGAATCCTCTTTCGGTGCAGCCTCCGCGGCAACGGTTTCCCGCGGCAATTCTTCCGGCGGCGGCAGCACTATTTCCCCACGGACAATTTCCACCTTTACCTCACCCCCGATTTTCTGGCGCAGTAACCCAGCGATCGCCCTATCCGCCTTTGCCTGCAGTAAGCTCTCGCGCGCCATATCATGCATCACGGTCACAACCACACCCTGGTTCTCCCGGTACTCCCAGCGCGAGTGGTCCAGCCAAATGCCGCTACCGCCGACTAGGGCCTTAACCCTGGCAATAAGTTCCTTGCGATTCTGCCGCAAATACTCAGCGATCTGCGCCTTACCAACGGATTGCTCTTCAAAATACACCTCTTTCAGGTTGGCGATAAGACCCGGCAGATGGTCTCTTATTCGCTGTTTGTAATTATCACCCAGCTCCTTTTCCATAGTAGCTACGGAGATCTTGAGCTGGCACTCTTCCGGCATGACATCTACGGCGTTAATGCGGGTTTTTCCACCATCTTCTGGCAGGTCATCAGGTGGATCCAAGCCTAGCCGAATAAACAGATCTCGGATAGTCATCGACTTTTCATCCAACTGAATAGTATATTTTGAAGTCATATTTCCCCGCAATTCGAAACTTCCCAGGAAGGAACAGCGGTCATTTTATCACTGCACGGCGGGGTGTCAACAGAAACTCTCTTAATTAAAAAGACGGCGACAACTACTTATCGGAGAACACGAACAGGAACGGCCACAGTGGGAAGAAACCGCTGATTTCCAAAACGAAAGACCACCTCGCCAGGACAAAAAAAATATATTTATAGGACATTAGCCCCACCACAATATACAGACATCGCATTCAAGCGCACCCACTACATCTTCCGAAAACACTATATCCTGTAGCGCCAAATTTTGATGATTCAAGCCGTTTTACGTGATAATTCGGACTCATCTCCAAATTAATGGGTTCGTTTGCAAACAAACACCTTTTTTTTACCACGATGAACGACTAAAACCTATCCACAGATTTCACCCTACTACGCCAAGGCTACGAAGGGTCCAGTCCTACGAAGCTTTAGTGAAGTAGGACAGATTTTTTCTTAGTAATTCAAAATCATCGGTGTAATTTTTGTGTCCAACCCTAACTTCGCCCCGTTAAAACCAAGAATGCTCCCCTGCTAGCGAAGAATCCACCTTTGCCGCCTGCCCTGCCTGTCTCGCCATAGTCGAAGACGACGGCGGAAGTCCATCGAAGGGTCATCAAAAAAATAATCTGTGTAATCTGTGAAATCTGTGGATAAAGTCGTTGATGTCGCTTGTCATTCCCGCAAAAGCAGGGGCGGGAATCCAATACCGTCTGGACACCCGCCTACGCGGGTGTGACAGGCGGATACGTGTGAAGAGTCGCCTGCCCTGAGCAAGCGTCATTTGCGAGCCGAAGGGTTATCCCCCCAAAAAACGTTAACGTCGCCTGTCTCGCCGAAGTGGAACGAAGGCGGATGTCGTAGTGGTAAAAAACAGTCTTCAAGCATCTCGTTAAGACCGATGCTTGCTACCCTGCCTTGTTCCTCTCTTGGCAAACTCCTCATCTATCGCCTTAAGCACGCTCATTTTGTCCAGACACCACTGAGGCGCGATGAGTATCTCACGCGGCGCCTCACCGGTCACCCGTCCGACAACCATATTTACGGGAAGCCGCTCAAGGAAATCGCAGGTCAAGCGCACGTATTCATCCCGGCCCAAAAGTTTTATCCGGCCGGCCAACAGGTCTGCCGCCAGCGCAGAACCGCTTACCACATGCAATGAATGTATTTTGATCCCGTCTAGCGGTAATGCCGCCAGGCTTTCAGCGGTCATCATTACTTCACGCCGTCCCTCCCCGGGCAAGCCGATTATCACGTGCGCCGCGACCTTCAACTTCCTGCGGTGCGCGGCACGAACCGCTCGGGAAAAACAGGCAAAATCATGCCCTCGCTTTATCCGTTTCAACGTCTGATCCTGCGCCGACTGCAGCCCCAGTTCCAGCCATACTTCCACCCGTTCGTTTAATTCTGCCAGCAGATCAAGCGTTGCTTGCTCCAGACAATCCGGCCTGGTGCCGACAATAAGCATCACCGTCCCCGAAACGCTCAAGGCTTCTTGGTAGAGCCGTCGCAGTTTGCTCACCGGGGCACAGGTATTGCTGTAAGCTTGAAAATACGGGGCATACTTCACGGCGGGGCGAGGCTTTAATTCGCTGATCCGTTTGGTCAGTTGTTCGCTTACACTCTGTTGGAAATCAACATACGGCGCGCGGGAGCCGCGGGGGCCGCAGTAAACACACCCACCCTCCATACGACTGATACGATTCGGGCAGGAAAAACCGGCGTCTATCGCCAGGCGCTCGACCCGCCCGCCGAAGCGATCACGGCAGTACTCATTAAAGCTGTAATACAAACCGTTGCTCGTTGCTCGCCGGCCTCGCTGTAGCCTCCGAGCGGAGGCGGGTTGCTCGTTACTCGTTGTGGACTGTTTTTTGCTTAGGCTTTTCACTCTTCGGAATTCGAAATTCACAGCTCGTAGTTCGTGTCCCATTTACCGCATACTTAGAACTTGGTACTCGCAATTCAGAATTCATAATTCAGAACTCAGAATTCCTTGTGCTGCCTACCGAATCAGCACCATTGCCAAATCCATAACATTCGTTCCGGTTGGGCCACTCTTATATAAGCCGCCGGCTTGACGGAAGAAATTATAGGAATCATTGTTCGCCAGGTAGGGGTCCGGATCCAAACCACGCTTTAGCGCCTTTTCTAGCAGACCGCTCCAGGCCGCGGCACCAGCGGCATCAGTAGGTCCGTCCGTACCGTCCGTGCCGGCGGAAAAAACTAACACCCCCTGCCGCCCCGCCAACTGTCTCAACACAGCCAGGGCAAATTCCTGGTTCCTACCACCTTTTCCCTTACCGGTCACCGTAACAGTAGTTTCACCGCCGGCAATTAGACAATATGGCTTTTTCTTTTTAGCGCCGCGCAAAGCCCGCTGCAAAAATTTCTTGGCATACTCACCGGCTTCTCCCATCATCGGCCGGCGAATTAATTCCAACTTGTAACCAAGGCACTTAGCGGTAGCCGCGGCTGATTCCAGGGCAATGGTATTTGAGCCGATCACTAAATTCTTTACGCCGCGAAACAGCGCCTCACCTTTTTTCGGCGTATCCGCGATCTTCCCGGCGGCACCCTGCCGCAGTCGCTGCCGCACAGCAAGCGGCAGCTTCTTGACCAGCTTGTATTTTTCCACCACCCGCCAAGCCATCTTGAAATCCGAGAGGTCCGGCACCGCCGGACCGGAAGCGATAACATCCAAGCGGTCACCGATCACATCGGAGAGAAGCAGGTTTATCAATTTTGCCGGACGAACCAACCGGGCCAGTTGCCCTCCCTTGACCATCGAGATATGCTTGCGCACCGCGTTGAGTTCACCGATATCCGCGCCGCAGCGCAAAAGAAGATCGGTGGTCGCTATCTTCTGCTTAAGCGATATGCCGGGATAAGGCGCAGCCAACAACGCCGAACCGCCGCCGGAAAACAAACCAATGACTATATCGTCTTCCCCGGCCGATTCTACCAGCTTGACCAACCGCTTGGTGGCAGCGGCACCATTTGCGTCCGGCAGAGGATGAGCACCCTCGGCCAACTCTATTTTCCGCACCCCCTTGGCCTTATGCCCGTACTTCACCACCACCAAGCCGGCGGTAAGCGCGTCTCCCAACGCCTCTTCGGCCGCCTTGGCCATCAAAGCGCTGGCCTTGCCCGCGCCCACGGCAAAGATCCTGCCGCGAATGGGATATTCCCTGCCGCCAACGACCAGTGTCTTGCCCCGGCGCTTTAGCGCCTTTTTTACCGAATGATACGGTAACGCGGACTTAGTTCCGGCCTCAAAGATCTTTATCGCTTCGCTGTAAAGCCTGGTGCCGATATCTCTGTTGGTAGCCATTTATATGCCTCCTGTTTCCCGTATCGCCTTCTTGTTCATTGTTCACAGGATGTAGTATGTTATGCTACATACCACATCCATCGAACTACGAACTATTTAGATACTATATCCACCAAATGCTCCGCCGCTGTGGTTATACCCTTATAGTTTTTGCTGAGTAGGAGTTCTTTTTTAAACAACGTGCCGCCCACCGCTACAGCCGTGGCACCGGCTTGCAGATAGTCTTTTATATTCTTGGGGTTTACGCCACCGGTAGGCATCAGGGGCAGGTCCGGCAACGGGGCCAGCACAGCCTTAACAAAATCCACGCCGCCCAGTAAATCCGCCGGAAATACTTTGATCAGTCCGGCACCCCGCTCCCGCGCCGCCAGCATTTCACTGGGCGTAGCGCAACCGGGTATAGCGAGCAGACCACGACGGGTAACAAAGCTTACGATCCGCCGGTCAAAATGAGGAGAAACAATGAACTGCGCTCCGGCTTTGAGCGCTCCTTTAGCCATTTTTACCGAGCGAACGGTGCCCGCGCCGAGAAAAATGTTATCCAGCAGAGAAAGGGCCTTGATCGCCCGCAAGGCGCCGGGAGTATTCAGCGTGATCTCTATTATTTTGAGACCGCCTTTGATCGCGGCCTGCGCGGCGCCCAGCGCCCGCTCTTCATCCTCGGCCCTGATGATCGCGACGATCTTATGTTTGTCCACGAGCTTGCGCCAATCAGGTTTTTTTCTCCGTATAGTCATAATGGGAATCTTATCAGAAAGCTTGCCGTCTATCAAGCTGAGATACTTTATACCCCCGGTGTGCGAATAAAAAAAGTGGCAGAATTGGATAGGCGAGAGAGGAAAGGGGCTTAGTCAGGGGCGATAAGTTTTTCGATGATGCGTTGGACTTTTTCATCGCCGGGTTTAAGCTCAAGATAGCGGCGCAAGCATTTCACCGCCATGTCTTTCTTCGTGTATCTCAAATAGATAGCCCCAAGACGTTTCCAGGCCTGGGCATTACCGTCATTCATCTTGACGCTGGCAATATACCTCTTCACAGCATTACGATAGTCCTTGGTCTTCTCGTAAGCAAGACCCTCTCTGTAGCTGGCAAGGGAGAGTTTCTTCCCTTGGTCATCGACCTGACTATCCACGACCCGCTCCTCCGTCTGGCGATCAGACTCCGTCCGCTGTGTGGAACCACCGAATTCCATACCCAGCGAAGTGCGGTGCGTAGTACCCAATTCGCCATAGGGGGCAATAGCGTAATCGAACCTGACAGGAGCGTATTTCACCCCCAGGCCACCGGAAACGCGCGAAGACCACCCGAGAAAATCGTCCTCGAATTTCCACTTGTAGCCTGCACGCAGGAAGAGCGTTTTTCGATAACCAACCTCGATACCTGAATTAAACATGCTCGTGCCCTTACTGCTCAGCTTGGCGTCAGTGCTGA